>CAYWMQ010000032.1:0-1483 GCA_964459635.1 uncultured Candidatus Saccharibacteria bacterium
TGAAATGAAACCTGGTGAAAGGGGGTGCGCGCCACCTCCGGTGCCGTACTCATGTTCTTGCCCGCCACTTCGCCCTGGAGCCGTGCGCTCATCCAGTTGCCCATGATGACCACCTCGCCGAGCGCTTCGTCCCAGCACTCGGTGGTGTCGCCTGCACTGTATATGCCGGGAACGTTCGTCTCCAAAAACTCGTTCGTGAGTATGCCCTTGTGCGTAGCCACACCTGAGCCCATAAGCCACTCGAGCGGGTATATTACGCCAATGAACGCGAGCACTATGTCGCAAGGTATCTCCCGCCCGTCCTTAAGGCGCACCCCGGTCACCGTGTCTCCTCCCAGCACCTCCGCCACTTCATTCTCGCGCATGATTTCTACTCCGTTCTCGCCAAGCACTTTTTCGATGAGTTCGCCCTCTGCGCGTGATAGGGAAGGCTCGAAGTAGTAGCGCTCGCGCATGACCTCAGTCACCGTAAACCCGCGCGTGCGCAGTATTTCAATAATTTCAAAAGACACGCACGAGCTGCCAATGGTCACCACGCGCTTCGGCTCGCCCTGCGCCGCTTCCGCTATAGCCCGCGCATCATCGACCGTGCGGAGCTGCATCACGCCGGCCTTGTCAGCGCCCGGTACGCTCCAGGGCCTGTTGTGGGCGCCTGTGGCGAGCAAAAGCTTTTCGTACGTAAGCACATCGCCGTCCGAGAGCGTTACACGCCGTCTGTCTGCATCGAGCGCGGTTGCCGAAAGGCCCTGGAACAAATGAATGTCTTGCTCTTTGTACCACGCGTCGTTTTTGAGCCACACGTTGTCGAAGGGCTGCTCGCCCAAGACCCACTTAGGCTTAGAGAGAAGCACACGTGAGTAGAGCGGGTGCGGCTCGTCGGAGACAATGGCAATTTTGCCCACCTTGTCCTGTTTACGAATAGTTTCCGCCGCGGTAGTGCCCGCGATGCCCCCGCCTATGATGACGTACCGGTACTCTTGCATACACTTCAGTATACGTGTGGACGCGCATGAGCGATGCACACTTTTCCACTGCGCATACAGAGACGTAGGGGCCAAGGCGGTATACTACATACATTAGCAAAAGCTCAAGCACTATGGGTAAAGGAGAAAAACCGCGCAAAGAGAAAAAGAAGCCGAAGAAGGACGCAAAGAAGAAATAGCATAAAGCGCACCCTAAGGTGCGCTTTATGTATCGTCTCTCGCTACTCGCGCCTCGTTACTTATTTCGGATACACCTGCGTCCCATCCGCCTGGTATAGGAAAATGGCTTTCGTAGGACACGCCTCTGCTGAAGCTATGAGTGTCGCATCATCCACGCTGTTCGCGTCTTTCACCACTATCTTGTTCTCACCATCGAGCTCCCACGTCTCTGCCGCGACCGCCATACAAGAGACGGCGGCGATGCAGAGGTCACGGTCAACGACTATCTTGGTAATGTTGGAACCCGGCGCAGAGCGGGGGTATTCACGTAGGTCGGCCAT
>CAYWMQ010000032.1:1583-8695 GCA_964459635.1 uncultured Candidatus Saccharibacteria bacterium
GTGCTACTCAAACATCACGTTCTCCACCTCCTCTACCTCCTTTACGAGCAGAGGTCCAATAGTCTTATTATATGTCACACTTGCCAAGCCGCAACCGACACATGCGCCGTATACCTTCAGCACGGCCGTGCTTCCCTCCAGCCGCAAGAGCCGCACATCGCCACCGTGCATCTCTATATAAGGCCGAACTTTGGTGAGTAGCGCCTCAACATCGCGCCGGATCTCTTCGGTGTCTCGCATGGTACAATAAGTATGGGGCATATGCTTCAGCGCTACAAGCGGTGAGTAAGCTCATGTGTCCGCGTTCGTCACAGCGTGTATACTATTGCATTCTAATTTGATCTTCTTGTATGAAAAAAAGCACAAAATACAGTATGTTCGCGGTGGCGGCTGCGCTCGTCATCCTGTCTGTTGCGTACATAGGCATAGGCGTGCTCGACACGAGAGCGCAAGCGTCGCCCAACGAAGTGGTCGAGCGCTTCTACACTGCCTGGGCGGACGCTGAGCGTGCGCAGGCGGGCGGTGCTACAAAGGACCGTCTTCATGAGCGCAGTACGTATGTGACTCAAGGATTTAGCACGTACGTCACACGTGAAGCTGAGCGCGGCCGCGACGGGGTGCTCTGCGGGCCTGTGCCGTCGTCGGTCTCGTACAGAAGCGCGGCCGTGTCTTCGGATGGTACGCGGGCATCGGTTGATGTACAGCTCGACGATCGCCGCACGCACGTCGTGTTGGCCCGGGATGAAAAAGAGTGGTGGCGCATCGACGAAATAGACTGCCCACCGGCACCCGAAGCCGCCACCTCGACCGATACCGCTACCTCAAGCGGTGCAACGAGCACGGCCTCATAGTATGCGGGAGCCGGTTTCGCTTTCGTTTGCAGACCGGGCACGTGCCGTGGTGCGCGCCATACCGTCGGGGGCAACTCTGACGTATCAAGAAGTGGCTCGTCGCGCAGGTAACCCAAAGGCCGCACGTGCGGTGGGGACCATTATGCGAGCCAACTTTGACCCGAGCATACCTTGTCACCGCGTCATACGGAGCGACGGCACACTGGGCGGGTACAATAGGGGAGTGGCGCGCAAAGAAGAACTGCTTGAGCTTGAAAGAACATGCGCGGGCACATAAGATCTTAGATCTTGGAGTACGGCAAGTGCTCGCCACTCGCGCCTCGCCCGCTCGCTACTCGACACTGATCACTATTCACTAACCACTATCACTATGAAAGGTTACATCATAAACATCGAAAACGAGACTTTGAAGAACGAGGACTACCGGAAGGTTCTGTATACCGCGCCAAACATGCAGCTTGTGCTCATGACGCTTGCGTCGGGTGAAGAGATCGGTGAGGAAACGCACGAGCTTGATCAGTTCATTCGTGTGGAGGCCGGTGAGGGCACTGTGGTGCTCAATGGTGCGGAACACAAAGTGGAAAATGGCAGCGCGGTCGTGATACCGCGCGGCGTGAAGCATAACGTGAAGAACACGGGTGAGGAGCGGCTCAAGCTCTACACGCTCTACGCACCACCCGAACACATGGACGGTACCCTACACGCCCGCAAGAGCGACGAAAAGGAAGAGCACTGGGACGGCGTGACGACCGAAGAAGCGTAGGTACACGGGGCAGTAAGACGACACACAGGCGCGCATGCATGTACATGCGCGCCTGTGTGTATTCACGGCTTGCATACCCCCGGGGGGGTATAGTACACTTGCGACATATGCAACACCCGGACAAGAAAAAGGCGCTTGTGCGCCGCCTCAAGCTCATAGAGGGGCAGATGCGCGGCCTTGCGCGCATGGTAGAAGAGGATGCGTACTGCATCAACATTATCACCCAAACAAGCGCCGTGAAGGCCGCTCTCTCAAACGTAGAGGACATCCTCATGGAAGGGCACCTCTCGCACTGCCTCATCGACCAAGTACGGCAGGGCAAGCCGGACAAAGCGAAGGAAGAGATTCTGAAAGTTTACAAGCTTAAAAGAAAGTAATCCGAGTATTTCTATGAAGAACATGCCTGTCGCGCTTGCCGCTTCGCTCATGCTGGTGTGCGCCATCCTAGGAGTTTTAGTGGGTTATTATCTCACCCCCGCATATCGGCTCGCCATGTACGACGATGCCATGGAGCTTGGCACCCCGGACCGTTTTTTTGATCTGCGGTATGTGAACGCCATGATAGCGCACCACCGTGCGGCAATGCTCATGGCGGCGCAGGCGCAGTCGAGCAAGCGTGACGAGGTCAAGACCCTCGCCGACGCTATTCTGCAAGACGAGCCAAAACTCATCGATGAGCTCTACCGGTATAAAGCAGACTGGTATCGCGATACTCGTCGCGTGCCGGATCCTCAGGTGCCACAGTTTGGTGCATATGACGAAACGTTCGACCTGCGCTTTCTAAACGCGCTTATTGCGCACCATGAGGAAGGCATTCGCATGACCAGAGAGACCCGCACCAAGTCCAGCCGTGCAGAAGTGCAGAACAACGCGAACGCCGTCGAAGCATTTCTCACGAAAACGGGCGAAACCCTTCGCGGGTGGCGCGCTGATTGGTATAACCTCTAAGCCATGAATACCGCTCGCACGTACACAACATATAAAGTCGAAGGCATGCATTGCGCAAGCTGTGCGTCCGTTATCACCAAACGACTTCAAAAGATCGATGGCGTATCTCAGGTAGAGGTGAACCCGGGCACAGAGACCGCTCGTATAACGTATGCGGCCGAGGCATCTGCGTACGAAACGCTTGAGGCGGCGCTCGCCCCCCTGGGGTATCATCTTGTTCCGAAAGGAAATGAAACAACATCCGTAGAGCCTCGCGTGTCGGATGAACGCGAAGACGCGTACAAGAGCGAGATGCTTTTCGTGCTCCCGCTCGCGCTGCTCTTCTTTGTGCTCATGATGTGGGAAATAGCGGCTCGGCTCACGTTCTCTGTGCCGAATGTGCCCGTACCCATGGAACTGTTCAACGTGCTGTCGCTTGTGGTCGCGACACCGGTGCTCTTTTGGGTGGGGCGGTCGTTCTTGGCCGGCATTGTGCGTTTTTTGCGGCAAGGCGTGGCCAACATGGATACGCTCATCGGTATAGGTACGCTCGCGGCGTACCTATACAGCGCCACGCTCACGCTTGTACCGGGGGTGCGGAACGTTGTGGCACTGCCTGAGTACACGTACTTCGACGTCGTGATAGTGGTCATTGGCTTCGTCGTGCTTGGTCGCTTTCTTGAAGCGCGGTCCAAGCGTCGCACGGGAGAGGCGGTGCACGCACTCATGCGTCTGCAGGCGAAGACGGCACGCGTGCTTCGCGACGACCGCGAGGTCGAGCTTGCGCTTGAAGAGGTGACAGTGGGTGACCGCATTGTGGTGCGCCCGGGCGAAACAATACCGGTAGACGGGCTCGTGACGGAGGGCGTGACTGCCGTAAACGAATCAATGTTGACGGGTGAGTCGATGCCGGTCGATAAAGCAGCGGGCGATGCACTGGTGGGCGGCACCTTAAACACGACCGGGAGCGTGGTGTATCACGCGACCGCGGTCGGCAGCGAAACGGTACTGGCGCGGATCATTCGCATGGTCGAAGACGCGCAAGCGTCTCGGGCGCCGATACAGGCGCTCGCCGACAAGATCTCTGCGGTGTTCGTGCCTATCGTACTTGTGGTGGCATCACTTGCGCTCATCGCGTGGCTTGGTGCAGGCATTCCTCTTCTTGGAAGTGCGGTCGCGGTGCCGCTTGCGCTCGGTGCCTTTGTAGGCGTACTTGTGATAGCGTGCCCCTGCGCTCTTGGGCTCGCGACACCCACAGCCATTATTGTGGGTGTGGGTAAGGCGGCCGCACAAGGCATCCTTATTAAAGATGCCGAACAGCTTGAGCGTCTGAGCCGTGTGCGCACTATTGTATTCGACAAGACCGGCACGATAACAAAAGGCGTACCTGAGGTAAGTGATGTGGTCACGGTCGAGGCTGGCGTTACAGAAGACGAGATCATGCGTGTCGCCGCAAGTGTGGAGCATAAGAGCGAACACCCGCTCGCTCTAGCCGTCGTGCGCGAAGCGGAGCGTCGTGGCGTGTCACTGACTGCGGTCAAAGCGTTCAAGGCGCTTCCCGGTGCAGGTGTGTCAGGGACGGTGGAGGGGCGAGCCGTTACAGTACATAAGCCTGAGCTCGGCGTTCTGGACCGGCGCGTCACATCGCTTCAAGAGCAAGGGAAGACCGTCGTGCTTGTGCGTCGCGATAACACCTTACTCGGCTATATAGCGCTTTCAGACACGATAAAGGAGGAGGCAAAAGCTGCAGTGGCAGAGCTCACGCGCAATGGACTCACGGTGGTGATGCTAACCGGTGACAATGAAGCAGCAGCCAGGTACATCGCGCAGCAAGCAGGCATTACATCGGTCATTGCCGATGTCTTGCCTGCCGAGAAAGCGGATAAGGTACGCGAACTTCGAGCGCAAGGAATGGTCGCTATGGTGGGTGATGGTGTGAATGACTCGCCCGCCCTCGCCGCTGCTGACGCGGGCATAGCCATGGCGACGGGCACGGACGTAGCGATGGAGTCCGCGGGTATCACGATACTGAAGGGTGATCTTGCACGCGTGGTCACGGCGGTCACACTTGCCCGCGCCACCATCCGTACGGTCAAGCAAAACTTGTTTTGGGCATTCATATATAATGTGATAGGTATTCCGCTCGCGGCGGGCGCCCTCTATCCTTTCTTCGGCATCACGCTCTCGCCGGTGTTTGCGGGCGCAGCGATGGCGCTCTCAAGTGTGTCCGTAGTAAGTAATTCACTTCGTCTTAAGAATAAACGACTATGATACAGACATCCGCAACACAACCCGCATCGGAGCACAGTGTTCTGCTCCATGTCTCCGGCATGCACTGTACCGCGTGTACCATACTCATACGAGATGCGCTTGAAGAGGCTGAGCATGTAAAGCGCGCGGACGTGTCTCTCTCGGATAACACCGTACAGGTCCACGTCACATCCGGCGAACAGGCGGAAGAGCTTGCAGCCCGGCTGACGCCGCTTGTGAGTGCCCATGGGTACGCACTCCATGCCGAGCCCGCGCCAGGGTCACGCAGGGGCCACAGCCACAGAGAGTGGCTGCTCGGCGGGGCGGGCGCGGCTCTGGTGCTCGCGTTCTTTATGCTTCTTGAGCGCATGGGCATCGCGTCGCTCATAGGCGGAAGCGAAGCGAGCCTTGGTACCGCGCTCGTGGTCGGTCTTGTGGCGTCCGTATCCACCTGCCTTGCCGTCGTGGGTGCCATGGTGCTTTCAGTCTCCGCTACGTACGCGCACGAGGGGGCCGGCAAACTGCCCCAGCTTTTTTTCCATGCGGGGCGCTTCGTAAGCTTCTTCCTCTTGGGCGGACTCCTAGGGGTCTTGGGCGAAGCGGTACGGCTTGACTATGTCGGCAGCGCAGTGCTGGGAGCCATTGTGAGTATCGTCATGGTTCTTCTCGGGCTTCAACTATTGGAGGTGACTTCGCGCGTGCGCGCATTGACGCTCCCTACCGGCCTCGTGGACCGTCTTATTGCCGCGAGCAACAAAACAGGCAAAGCGGCGCCGTTTCTCCTTGGGGCAGCCACCTTCTTTTTGCCGTGCGGTTTCACGCAAAGCATGCAAATAGTTGCGCTCGGCACACAGAGCTTCTGGTCGGCCGCACTCACGATGAGCGTTTTCGCGCTCGGCACATTTCCGGTGCTCGCGCTCCTGTCATACGGCTCCCTCGGACTCGCCAAGAGCTCGTACCGCGGCGCGTTTTTCAAAGCGGCGGGTATGCTGGTGATCGTATTCGCACTCTTTAATCTCTGGAACGGCCTTGCTGTTCTGGGCCTACGCTAGCTATGAAAAAACGCATCTTCATTACACTCGCATTCGTTTTCGCGCTCGGGGCGCTTGGTGCGGCCGTGCTATATAGCGGTCGCACTGCGGTGCCCGGAGGCGACCCTGGTGCGCGCGCCGAGGGAGTGGCGACCGTAGAGAACGGCGTGCAGTACGTGGACATACTTGCGCGCGGTGGCTACACACCACGCCTCACGAAGGCACAGGCCGGCATACCGACCGTGCTTCGTATGCGCACCGAGAACACGTTCGACTGCTCGTCGGCGCTTGTCATTCCCGCGCTCAACTACTCGAGCTTCCTCAAGCCAGCCGATGCCGCGCTCATCACCGTGCCGGTCGAAAAGGCACAGGGTACGCTGGAGGGCATGTGCTCCATGGGCATGTACCGCTTCAGTGTGGTGTTTGAGTAGGTGGGCGAAATCCCAAATACAAGATCACAAGTTCCATGCATGCGGCAGGCAGACTTTTGAATTTGGTGCTTACGCGAGGAGTAATTCTTCAGCTTGAAAAGCGTGATACACTTTGAGTGTATTTACTATTTTCTTAGCGAGTTCATATATGGCAGAAGCAAATCGTACCTTTTGGGAAAAAGCGGGGTATGCGTCCGACTACAACGCGGAGTGGAAAGAAAAAGTATTGAAATATATTCAAAAGGAGATGAGGCGGGCCGGCATACCTATTGGTCCGACCATACTTGACCTCGGATCAGGCGTTCGGCCAGTGTCACGTTTTTTAGCTTCAGCAGACAGTCAGGTGTTGACTGTTGACTTCAATCAACCTGAAAAAGAGTTCGTGCGCGGATCTCATACGCACATACAGAGGGATTTGACAGAATTGGTAGACGAAACGTCGTTTGCTGCACGTAGAAGCGTGGTAGAAGCGGCTCAGGCACTGGGTCTGGATTCGCGCGCGGATCCAAAGGAGCAGGTTGACACAATAGTGCTGTCGGACGTGTTGAACTACGTTCCGGCGAACGAAGTGTTGGATCGCGCCGTATCGTATTTGAAACCGGGGGGGACAGTCATCATTTTTAATCAGCCGGGCCGGACCTTTGACTTTGCCGAACATAGTTTGCATCCCGAGGGTGCGCGCGACACGAATGAACTACAGCGCTATTTGGAAGAGACGCTGCAGCTTGAGTGTGTATATGAGAGCAGAACAAACGAGGACTATTTCATAGGTGTGTACCAAAAAGCGGATGTGCAAACGTCAGAGTAGTGACGTGCGCAGCCCGATGGGCATGTACCGCTTCAGTGTGGTGTTTGAGTA
>CAYWMQ010000033.1:0-8622 GCA_964459635.1 uncultured Candidatus Saccharibacteria bacterium
ACACAAAGGCTACGTTCTATATCATAACGGATACCCTTGAACCTGGAAAATACGAGGGCTACATGAGTCCGAGCCAAGTGAAGGACGTGCGTGCAAGGGGACATGAGATCGGGAGCCACAGCGTCACACATGCGGACCTTGTAACCGTGTCCTCTACCACCCTATGGATGGAGCTCACGCGATCCCGTACCGCGCTTGAAGACCTTCTCGGAGCGGAGATCTCCGCACTTGCATACCCGTACGGTTCGTATAACAGTGCAGTTATTACGGAGGCAAAACGGGCGGGATACAAGAGCGCGCGAACAACGGACGACGAGGCTCTTAACAGCAACAGTACGGACGTGTATAGACTGCGATCCTACTCACCCACCGTAAACACTCCGCTCTCAGTACTGACGGATGCGCTTGCGCAAGCACGCGCACGTGATGAGTGGCTTGTCATTGCGCTTCACGAGATACACGCGAGTGGTGGTGAATACTCAAATACACCGGCCTACCTCGAAAGCTTGCTTCAAGCCATACGGGATAGCGGTGTGCCGGCGGTCACCATATCCCAAGGACTCCAGGCTATACGCGAGTAGCACAGCGGTGCTGCATACATTGACGGTCGGCGGACGCGCCGCATCCGACATACGGCATGATATTCTTCACCGACAACACGTTACGGACGGCATTTGTGCGGACCGCGGGCACCGTTGTGGCTTTGCTGTTTGCAGGTGCAATAGTACTGTTTGTTCTTGACGTACCCGGGCCTTCAAACACTTGTGTGGGCTGTACGGCGCGCGCACGGGCCACCCTATCAAGCGGCACCGTTCCGGAGCATGTTGTCGCCATTACCTTCGACGATGGCCCTCATCCCGAAGCGACTCCGCTCATACTCGATACACTTGACAAACATGGTGAAGAGGCAACGTTCTTTTTGTTGGGCGCGCTTGTAGTGCAAAACACACACATGGCAAAGGCCATTATCGATCGTGGCAACGAAATAGGCAACCACAGCTACACGCACGCGATGAGCGAACAGCAAAGCAAAGAGGCGCTCACGTGGGAGCTGAACATGAACACCAAGCTCATAGAAGCCGTGACGGGACACACGCCGCTCATGTATCGGCCGCCATACCTTAACGACCTCAATGATTTTGAGCTCGTGCCGGACCCCGCGCTGGACCCAGTGTGGGGATGGGTCGACGAGGCTGGCTACATACCGATAGGAAGCGACCTCGACTCGCTCGACTGGCAGGTCACCACCCCTGAGGGAGTGCTTGCTAACGTAGATAAGATAATAGAAGTAAAGCGCAGCGCACCTGATAAGGCGACACGGCACGTGCTTCTCTTCCACGACCAGCCCCACACGGCAGCGGCGCTGGATGAGGCTATTGTGCGACTCAAGGCTGCCGGGCTAGAAATAGTGCCATTATCTACACTGCTGGGCTTGCGACCCGAGCACGTGATGCCGACTGTTACACAAACGCCCGCACACGTCGCGTATCAGATGTTGCTCACTACCATGCGGGGTATGTTTTACGTACTAACGGGAGCGGTGCTTGTACTTACCGTACTTTCGCTTGCACGATTCATCGTGTTTCTGTACGCTCGACTTGCTCTTGTGCCTGCACGCAAGATCAGCACGAACAGAGCGCCCGCGTCGGTGGCCGCACTTCGCGTCTCTGTCCTTGTACCGGCTCACAATGAGTCAAAGAATATTCGCGCCACACTTCTCTCCATTGTTAAGAACACGCGCTTGCCGCACGAGATATTGGTCATTAACGATGGCTCTACCGATGATACCGAACGCTACGCACATGAGGTGGCCCAACATTATCCGGGCCTCGTCCATGTTCTTTCATACGAGAATCGCGGAAAGGCGTCCGCCCTGAACGCGGGCATAGCGCGCGCAACAGGCGACATACTGATAGCCATTGACGGCGACACCGTGTTGGACAAGCGCTGTATCGAGGCGGTGGTGCAACCATTCGACGATCCGCGTGTCGCGGCGGTTGCCGGCAAGATCGTACCCGCAAGCCAGGCGTACTTGCTGGAAAAATATCAAGCGCTTGAGTATGTCGTGGGCCAACACATGGACAGGGCCATACTCTCCCATATGGGAGCGGTAAACATCGTACCCGGCGCTATAGGTGCGTGGCGCGCTCTTGTACTACGAGCGGTCGGCGGCTACAGCAAAGATACGCTCGTAGAAGATCAAGACCTCACGCTCGCAGTACTCGCGCGCGGCTACAAGGTGGAGTTTGCACCGAACGCCGTCGCATACACGGAAGTGCCTCGTGTATTTTCCCAACTTTTACGCCAGCGCTTTCGATGGACGTACGGCACATTCCAATGCATGTGGAAGTACCGCGGGCACTTTTTTGACGAGCGCGCGTGGAGGCTTGCATGGGTCGCGCTTCCCTACAGCCTTGTCTTCAACGTCTTGCTCCCCATTGTGGCTGTGTTCTTGTACATCGCCATGGCGGCGGCGATTACTATGCGTCTCTCATTTCCGGCAGTATGGTTTCTGTTTGTGTTTACGTTACTTGATCTTGTGTATGCTTCGGTGGCGCTTCTCTATGAGCGAGGTGCAAAGTGGCGCCTGCTCCCTCACATCCTCTTGCAACGCTTCGTCTACATCGGGCTCTACGCGTACTTGGCGCTGCGCGCCTGCATCAAGGTACTTGATGGCTCACGTACGCAATGGAACACACTCGTGCGACACGGTAACGCGGAAGCTTTGTTCTTACGCACCCTTGATACTCCGACAGCCACGGGCGACGTTGTCTTGCCGCATATACCGTCGCTCGGCCATGCGCGCGCAGCGATCACTTCCCGTCTCGCATTCCCCGGATCGAACGATACTGTCCGCGGAATTTCTTACGGCGCACCGGTCACCACTTCCTTCCAGGGCCCGCTGGGCACGAGCGCCGCGTCCATGAACGTCCAGTAGGTTATGTCGTTACCGCTGAGCCCCAAGCAGTCTCGCATTGCGGGAGATACGTCCAGGCCCGCTGCAAGTCCTTGCGTATTCTTTGGATGCGGAGCATCGCCAAAAACGTACTCGAAATCATTTGTTTCAAAAGGCCCCACATCCGCCCACTGCCCGTAGCACGTTTTATCGTTTGCGCGTACCGCGACCCACCTATTTTTCAGAAGCAATCCCGCATGCATGAGCTCCGGAGTATACCAGGGTATGCGCTTCGCGTTCTCGCGAAATGCACCGTTTTCATCGTACTCATAGTACGGCAGCGCCACGTAAAAGGTATTTTCGCGCGGCGTAAACGCACATGGACGATAGCCGCAGCGAAGGTCAGGGTCATCTTCACCGCCAAAACTTCCCATCCAGTCTTCATTCCATGCACTCGCTCTGTTGTGTATGAAGCCGTTGTCCTCATCTTCCTCTTCCCCCACCCAAAACACCGTGGTCACGGCGCGCTTCCAACGTAGCGCGGCAGTGGATGTGCCGGGTACTGCTTGAGGAGTCGGCTGTAACGCCCGGGGTGCTTCCGGTGTGACGTACGGCGTGGGTGTGGCGGTACTTGTGGACGACATGCTACTTGTGGAACGGGGTGCGGTCGTACTTGCCGTTGAGGTACTTTCTATGTGTGGTCTTGTGCTCGTACTTTGGGGAGATGGCACGCCCGAGAGCTCGGACAATTCCTCATGACGAAGTATCGCGAAGACAGACGCCGCACTCACGACAAGCCCGAGCAGGACCAAGACATGCTTCCGGCGTATGTGCGTTTTTTTTTGCATGGAGCGTATATCGTACCACACGAAAGGGTGGCTCGCATGATGAGCCTGCGCACTGGAGCAGAGCCGTGTTTTGTGGTATCCTCGCACTCATGCGGGAAGAATTCTTGAGGCCGTATGACCCTGCGTCGCGCGAAGATGAGCTTTACGCGCTGTGGGAAAAGTCGGGGTACTTCAACCCTGATGTTTGTGTACAAAAAGGTGTGACGCCGGCCGATGCGGAGCCATTTTCTATTGTACTGCCGCCGCCCAATGTGACAGGCACGCTCCACATGGGCCACGCTGCGATGCTCGCCGTGGAAGACATCCTTGTTCGCTACCACCGCATGCGTGGTAAACGCACGGTGTGGATCCCGGGCACAGATTCGGCCGCCATCGCCACACAAAGCAAAGTGGAGGGCATCATCTATAAGGCAGAGAAGAAAACGCGGCACGATATAGGCAGAGAGGAGCTTCTGCGGAGGATAGACGCGTTTACTGAAGAGAGTAAGAGCACCATTCTCAATCAGACCAAAAAGATGGGATCTTCTCTCGACTGGAGCCGGTACGCGTACACCCTGGACGAGATTCGCTACAGAGCAGTAATGGAGGCGTTTGTCCGCCTCTACGAGACGGGACTTATTTACCGCGGCCACCGTATCGTTAACTGGGATCCCAAGCTCCAGACCACCGTCTCCGACGACGAAATAGAGTATGTGGAGCAAACAGACCCCTACTACTACCTTCAGTATGGTCCATTCGTCATTAGCACCGTTCGACCTGAGACAAAGTTTGGCGATAAGTACGTAGTGATGCACCCGGACGATACACGCTACGCCGAGTACGAGCACGGACAACAAATACAGCTTGAGTGGATAAATGGCCATATCACGGCGACCGTCATCAAGGATGAAGCGGCCGACATGGAGACAGGCACAGGTGTCATGACCATTACGCCGTGGCACAGCACCATCGACTACGAAATAGCGCAGCGGCACAACCTCGGCATGGAGCAGATCATAGACGAGCGCGGGATACTCCTGCCTGTGGCCGGTGAGTTTGCGGGCGAGCACATCAAGAAAGCCCGCGCAAAGATAGTCGAAAAAATGGCCGCGAAGGGTCTCGTGGTCAAGACCGACGAGAAGTATGTACACCGCGTAGCCACAAATAGCCGTGGGGGCGGCATTATTGAGCCGCAAGTTAAGGAGCAATGGTTTATCGATGTCGACAAACACTTTACGCCTCCGGGAAAAAGTACGGAGACAACGCTCAAGCAGTGGATGCGCGACGTGGTCGAGAACAAAGAGATCCAGATACTTCCGGAGCGTTTCGAAAAGGTGTACTACCACTGGATAGACAACCTGCGTCCGTGGTGTATCTCGCGGCAGATATGGTTTGGACACCGTATACCGGTGTGGTACTGCGTACGTGGAGTAGAAAGTAGAAAGAAGAATGTAGATAGTATCAAGTGCGCTGAGCCGATCGTTGCAGCGATGCCGGTCAGCGCCTGTCCGCACTGTGGCGGAGCTGTCGAGCAGGATCCGGACACCTTAGACACATGGTTTTCGTCGGGCTTGTGGACGTTCTCAACGCTGGGGTGGCCCCACTTCGCACAGAATGCTACGCGGGGTATGACCGGACCCGAGCACGACCTGGCTAATTTCCATCCCACGGAAGTGTTGGAAACAGGCTACGACATACTCTTCTTTTGGGTGGCGCGTATGGTGCTCATGTCGGGTGCGCTGCTGGGCGAAGTGCCCTTCCGCAGCGTCTACCTGCATGGATTGGTACGGGATGAAAAGGGCCGCAAGATGAGCAAGTCGCTCGGCAACATCATTGACCCGCTCGACATGATAGCGAGGTACGGTGCCGATGCGACACGGCTTTCGCTTATTATAGGTGCAGCGGCGGGTAATGACATCAAGCTTTCGGAACAAAAGGTGAAGGGCTACAAGCACTTTGCCAACAAACTCTGGAACATAACGCGCTTCGTTTTGGAGAACGCAGAAGGAGCGCAGGCAAAAGCGGTTACAGCGCATTCGGAAAACGACAAAGAGGCGGAAAAAGCGCTTATTCACGAGCTCGACGCGTTGACTGCAGACGTTACCAGCGATATCGACAATTTCCGTCTCTACCTTGCCGCTGAAAAGCTCTACCATTACACGTGGCACCGGTTTGCAGACGAAATACTGGAGGCGTCAAAGCCCATACTGCGGGGCGAAGATGAGGCGGCGAAGGCGGAACGAGCGGCCACGCTCTATCAGATGCTTACCGTGCAGCTGCGCCTTCTCCACCCCTTCATGCCGTTTGTGACAGAAGCCATCTGGCAACTACTCCCCAATAAGGACGCTGAGCTCCTTATGGTTGCAAAGTGGCCGGAAACTAGTGAGAAGTGAAGAGTGGTTAGTGAGCAGTGACACGCAAGCAAAAGCGCAGGCAACAGTGCTGTGCTGATTGACGCACACTCATTTTTTTAAATGTTGACTTGGACTTTTGCCTTTTGCCTTTTAACTTTTGAATTGATAGCTCGGCCTGCACTCCACACTAATCCCAGACCCTCCCTTTCTACCTTCTACTTGCTACTCTATACTTAGTATGTGGCCTCTCTCTCGCCCATAGTCCTCGCCCTGTTCGGCGGCATACTCCCCGCCCTCTTGTGGCTCATGTTCTTTTTGCACGAGGACAGGCACCCGGAGCCCCGTGCACTCGTCGTGGTGTCCTTTCTTGCCGGCATGCTTGCCGTCGCAGTGGTAATACCGCTGGAGCAGCTCTCTCTTTCCCTTGCGGGTGGCGGCCGCACGCCTGTGCTTGCGTGGGCGGCCATTGAGGAGCTTGTAAAGTTCGCGGCCGCCGTAGCGTTCATCTTGTGGCGTGAAGCGGTAGATGAGCCCATCGACGTGATGATATACCTCGTCACCATCGCTCTGGGTTTTGCCGCACTCGAATCCGGCCTGTTTCTTCTTGCGCCGTTCCAGTCCGGCGATTACGCCGGCGGTCTCATGACAGGCAACTTCCGATTCATTGGCGCGGCGCTGCTCCACACACTTTCATCGGCGGTGGTCGGGTTCTTCGTCGCCCTGACGTTTTACCGGTCAGCGGCGGTCCAGTTTTACGCGCTATGCACAGGCTTAGTGTTGGCAACTACATTGCACGCGTTGTTTAATTTTTTTATACTGAGTACGAACGGAGAAAAAACGGCGTACGTGTTTTTCTTCGTGTGGCTCGGCATAGTAGGTATGTTCCTACTGTTTGAGCAAGCCAAGCGCGTCACACGTACGGGACGCACGGTTATTGATCACTAACTGTTTTTATATGCCTAAACCCAAGCAGTCTTTCTTTCAGCGACTCACGGGAGCGGTAGATGCCGAAGACGGGTACGAGGATGAGTACATGGAAGAAGCGCCCCCTCGTCGGCGCATGCCTGCTGATAGGTACGAGGATGCGGGACGCGAGCCGGCACATGCGGATTCATGGATGGAGGAGGAGCCTGCTGAGGGCCAGCTTACCGTAGACGTATTCCAAACACCCGATGAGATAGTTATACGCAGCATCGTGGCAGGCGTAGCGCCCGATGCGCTTGATATTTCCATATCGCGTGACATGGTGACCATCCGTGGCACCAGAGAGGAGCACAAGGAAGTTTCCGACGACAACTACTTTCACAAGGAGCTCTACTGGGGCGCTTTCTCGCGCACAGTGCTTCTCCCGGCCGAGATCGAGGTGGAGGGTGCGCAGGCACTCGAGAAGCACGGAGTATTGACCATCCGTCTTCCCAAGATCGACAAAGAAAAGCAAACCAAGCTCAAGGTACGCACAGGCTAGGTAGAGCCATATTTTTACTCTCAACACCTCGCGCACCGCGAGGTGTTGACGTTCAATATGGCGGGTGTATACCTATGTGGAGAAAATGAATCCTGTATGAAGGAGGCACCAAGATGTGCGACAGAATGCTTCACGCGTTCGAACGGCGCATCTTGAAGGATGCGCTTGATGATAGTCCGAACAGCCTGAACAGGCTCGGTACATGGCAGCTTTTTGGCGACATTGCTCTGAAGTACGGGCTATACACTGGCTCAGACGATACCAAAAAAATTGACGTGGCTCTGCTACTCTTGCGCTACCTCTCTAGCCATGCGGTCCTGCGTGAGGCGAAACGACTGCGCGAAGGCGCGCGGGCGGATTTGGCGGCGCTAGGCATTGTCATAGGCAGCGCCAGCGTACGCGAGCAGCACGAGAACAGGCGCGCTAAGCTTCAGTATGCGATGCTGTTGGGCTTCGATGGGCTCTTGCAGCTTATCCTGCGGCGTCTTTCACACATGCCTTCACAGGCCCGTATAGAGATCATAGACCGTATGGTCGAAAAGGACCTGTTCGGAGACACCTCCGTACTGATCAGACACGCGTCAGCAATCCGCAACGCGCTGGAATCGCGAGAGATCCCACCTGACAAGGTGCGTCGGTACTTCAGGCAGCTTGAGTTCTATGCCGGCGCAGAGGATATTTGCCGCGCAATGGAGCCGGAAGACGCCGATGGCAATGTATTGGAGGAGGTTATGGCTTGAAGCCGGGGAAAAATCCCCGGCTTCTTTTTGTGCCAAACAATACGCCTTAAATCGGGCGGCCGTCTACAACTTGTGAGGTAATTCCTCACACCGTGCGCAAACCTTTCAGTGTATCCGTCTTGCGAGAAGCCGAGCCGCGCGAGGCGACGAAGCACCACAAGGGCACTTCATTTTTGTAACGTCTTCGGCTAACAAAAATTGGTCGCAATCCAGAGTCTCGGCACGATTATGGCACAATTCCTGGTTTGCGACCTGATTTCCAACGAGCAGAGCGAGTATGAAAATGGAAGTGCCCTTGTGGTGCTTCGTCGTTCCTCCTCGCAAGGACAACGAAGAGGCG
>CAYWMQ010000034.1:0-2129 GCA_964459635.1 uncultured Candidatus Saccharibacteria bacterium
GTATCTCCGCTTTTTCCTCCCGCGTGAGCACATCATGCCAGAGCACCGCATCACCATGTGACACTTCGTTACCGTTTTGCCCCATCACGTAACAATCGACACCCGCAAGCTGTGTGCGGATGGCTGCGCTTGACTGTCCACTGATCACTGCGATCTCCTGCGGAAGCGCGTTGAGCATATCGCGCATCTCATCTGTGACGGGTGTTCTACTTCGCGTCACCGTGCCATCCATGTCGAAAAATAGGTGCTTGTATGTGGTCTTGCTCATAGGTAAGTAGTATTGCGCAATGCAATGCTGGTGCTATGCTGGAATGGTAGGACAAGGGCGTGCTCTGCACAAGCACTCAGAGTGCACAGCTGCCCGTACGCAGTATGATGTTTCTGAGCCTAGCAGTACCGGTCATTATTATCTTACTAATAGTAAGCTTTATTGGTATGTCTACTTCACGCTTCTCTCCTAAGTACGTGTTTCTGTGGCTTGCCGCCATGATTACCCTATACATATCTATAGGTTCGTCTGCGGTCTTACTCTTCAACTACATAGATATTTTGTTTCCCGATAAGCTTGTAGCGGGCTATTACGACCCATACTCGGGCGCCGTGCGTTTCGCTATCGCGTCGCTCGTTGTTGTGTTTCCGCTGTATCTTCTGCTCATGCGCATGGTACATCGTGATATTCGTGCAGACGCGGAGCGTGCAGAGCTTGGCGTCCGGAAGTGGCTTGTGTACCTCACCATTTTCGCTGCCGCTGCTTTTCTCGCGGGCGCACTTATTGCTCTCATAAATACGTTCCTCAACGGGGAAATAACTACCCGCTTCCTCCTAAAACTGATAGTCGTCTTTGTGCTCGCGGGGAGTACGTTCTGGTACTACATAGAAGAGCTGCGCGGCGTATGGCAAACAAACGAACAGCGATCAAAATACGTAGGTATGGGAACGGCCATACTGGTACTTGTCGCAATAGTGTCGGGCTTTTTCCTCATCGGCACGCCAGGCGATGCCCGGGCGTATCGATTTGACGAACGCCGCGTGCAGGACCTTGAGTCCTTACAGTACCAGCTCGTGGACTACTACCGCGCGAAGCGCGAGGTGCCTGTCAGCTTGGACGCTCTCATAGACACCATTGGCACAGGAGCGCTGCCTACCGACCCGGACACGGGTGAGCAGTACGACTACCGCAGAACAAGCTCGACAGCCTTTGAGCTGTGTGCAACGTTCGCACGCTCAAGCGGCGAAAGGAAGAGCACGCGCCCATGGGCACCTATGCCGGGCATTCAAGGCGCAGATTGGACGCATGAGGCAGGCACACACTGCTTCAGCCGCACAATAGACCCGGAGCTTTACCCGCCCTTGTCTGACACCGCACGAGAAAAGGAGCGTTCGGGCGCCGCAGTACCGACTACACCTGCGATACCGAAAGGTGCCGTGATGGAGATCGAGTAAGCATGAAGACGTACGACCACAGAACAATAGCAGCAAAATGCCCCCCTTCGCCAAGGCTTCCGCGGGGCAAGCAGGAAGAATATGAAAAGTTACGACCATAAGGCAATAGAGCAGAAATGGCAACAAAAATGGGAGCAAGACAAGCTCTACGAGACGCCTGATTCCGTGCCCGCGAAGGAAAACGAGTACCTACTGGTGGAGTACCCGTACCCAAGCGGTAACCTCCACATAGGACACTGGTACGCCTTTGCGGTGCCGGACATCTATGCACGCTTCAGGCGCATGCAGGGCAAAAATGTCCTTTTTCCGATCGGTTTCGACTCATTTGGCCTTCCTGCAGAGAACGCCGCCATAAAACGGGGGCTTGACCCAAAAGAGTGGACGTACGACAACATCGCGCACATGGAAGGCCAGCTCAAAAGCATGGGCAACTCCTTCGACTGGTCGCGCAAGGTGGTGGCGAGCGACCCCGAGTACTACAAGTGGACGCAGTGGCTTTTCTTGCAGCTGTATGAAAAGGGCCTCGCGTATAAAAAAGACGGCACCGTACCGTGGTGCGACTCATGTAAGACCGTGCTTGCCAACGAGCAGATCGTAAACGGTGCGTGTGAGCGCTGTGGCACCGCGGTGGTACAGAAAGACCTCGCACAGTGGTACCTCAAGATTACCGATTACGCAGAGCGGCT
>CAYWMQ010000034.1:2229-8233 GCA_964459635.1 uncultured Candidatus Saccharibacteria bacterium
CGGGGTGGACGCCTGAAGTGGACACCATGGATACGTTTGTGGACTCTTCATGGTACTTCCTGCGCTACCTCGACCCAAAGAATGACGCTGAGTTTTCGGCGATAGAAAAGCAGAAGCAGTGGATGCCCGTCACACTCTATTCCGGCGGCGCCGAGCACACCACCATGCACGTGTTGTACTCGCGCTTCTTCTACAAAGCCCTCTATGACCTCGGCCTCGTAACACACAGCGAGCCATACGTACGCCGCATGAACAGAGGTCTCATACTCGGGCCGGACGGTGCCAAGATGAGCAAGTCGAAGGGCAACGTCATAGACCCGGACGAAAATGTGGCACGCGTCGGAGCGGACACCGTAAAGATGTACTTGGCTTTTATCGGCCCGTACAACGAGCCCGGACAGTATCCGTGGGACCTCGGCGGCATAGCGGGCGTAAGGAGATTCCTTGAAAAGGTGTGGAATCTGAGTGAGCGAGTAGCGAGTTGGCGAGTTGGCGAGTTGGCGAATGCGTCGGACTCGCCACTCGATACTCGCGCCTCGTTACTGTTGAATCAAACAATCAAGAAAGTCAGTGAGGACGTGCAGGCGCTGAAGTTCAACACCGCCATTAGCGCACTCATGGTGCTCGTAAACCACCTTGAGAAACTTGAGACTGTGCCTGCTTACGCGTACGAGACGCTCATACGTCTCCTCGCCCCCTTTGCGCCGCATCTTACCGAAGAGCTATGGGAAGGCCTTGGCCATGCCTCGTCTGTGCATCTGGAGCCCTGGCCCGCGTACGACGAAACGCTGCTCGCGCAGGCGGAAGTAACTGTAGCGGTGCAAGTAGACGGCAGAACGCGAGGCACGTTCACAGCATCGCCCGATATGGCGAAGGAAGCGCTTCTGGCACGCGCGCGCGAGGTGCGCACAGTGTCGCCATACCTCGAGGGGAGGCGCATCGTGCGGGAAATAGTGGTACCCGGCCGTATGGTGAGCTTCGTGACTGCCGCTGCAGGAGAAAAGGCCGCCGAGTAGGTGGACAATACGAAGTATTTGACGTATTATAAGTACTATGCTAAAGTGGCTCTACATACCCGGCTAAACGCCGGAATGAGCAAAATACGTAGCATTTACATTATATTTATTAGCAAGTTGCACCAGTGCACCAGCAAGTATGCCAGCAAAAATGACTTTTAAACCGAAGTCGGTGACGAAGAAGCTCCTCGCCGTACTTCCGGACCGCGCACGTGAAGTGCTCATCAAGCGCTACGGCCTTGGTGAGAACACCTCACCATCTACACTTGAGGCGATAGGCCAGGAGTATGGCATCACGCGTGAGCGTGTGCGCCAAATAGAGAACTACGCCCTTTCGACCATCCGCAAGTCCGATGCGTTCAAGAACGAGCAGGACACGTTTGAAGAACTCAAAGATATTATTACCCGCATGGGCTCTATAGTTTCCGAGCAGGAGCTTCTTGAGTCGCTCGCAAAAGATCAGAGCACACAAAATCACATTCACCTGCTGCTCGTCCTCGGTGAAGCCTTTACGCTTGAAAAGGGTACGGATGAGTTTGCACATCGCTGGCATGTAGACCCTGACACGGCAGATGCGGTGCATGATGCCCTGCGTCGCCTGTATGACAACCTATCGGATGACGAGCTGGTGTCCGAGTCTGAGCTCATAGACTCTTTCCTCCGCGAGCTGCGCGAGCTCAATCATGACACGGCCGACAAGGAGATACTCCGCCGCTGGCTTTCGCTTTCGCGCACTATAGGCAAGAACCCGCTTGGCGAATGGGGTCGCGCGCACAGCCCGAACGTACGCGCCAAGGGCATGCGCGATTTTGCGTACCTTGTCATCAAGCGCCACGGCTCTCCGATGCACTTCCGCGAGGTTGCCAACACCATCACCGAGCTCTTCAAGCGCAAGGCGCATGAAGCCACCTGCCACAACGAGCTCATCAAGGATGACCGCTTTGTGCTCGTGGGCCGCGGTATCTACGCACTCAAAGAGTGGGGCTACAGC
This sequence comes from uncultured Candidatus Saccharibacteria bacterium, assembly GCA_964459635.1. Taxonomy (GTDB): domain Bacteria; phylum Patescibacteriota; class Minisyncoccia; order Phycocordibacterales; family UBA12088; genus CAYWMQ01. The sequence goes on from CAYWMQ010000034.1 coordinate 4,237, forward strand.
GCAGGACCGGTGAAGGAAGTCATCACCGAGATACTTTCCCGCCAGGGCGCGCTCACGCGCGAGGAGGTGATCGAGGCGGTACGTAAAGAGCGCTACGTGAAGGACAACACCATCCTCATCAACCTGCAGGACACGAGTCGCTTCGCTCGCGACAAAGACGGTCGCTACTCTCTGAAGAAGCCCGTCGCTGTTGCCGCGTAAGGTAACACACGCACGCCTTTCACTCACGGCCGCGCTTCTACACAGTGCGGCCGTGATGCGTTCCCATGCTTTGGTATACTGTACCCATGGACGGATCTCTCATCGCCCAAGCTTTCTCAAGCGAAGCACCGCTGTGGCTGCGCACATGGGATGCGCTTGCGTTTGTTCTCTACTACGCCCCCTACTGGGCGCCCCCCTTTCTCGGAGTCATCTTGTTTGATACATGGCTCAAGTACATTCGGCTGCGCTTTATCGCCAAGACGCCGGTAGTGCTGCTTGAAATGCGACTACCACAAGAAATTTTCAAGACACCGGCCGCTATGCAGGCGGTGTTGGACAGCCTCCACATCACGAGCGGGGAGTCCACCTTCATTGCACGCCTCTGGAACGGCTCGGTGCGTACTTGGTACTCTTTTGAAATAGTCTCTACCGAAGGGCAGGTGCACTTCTACCTGTGGACGCGTGCAGCGTACCGCCGCCACGTTGAGCGCGTGCTCTACTCACAGTACCCGGACATAGAGCTGCGCGAAGTGCCCGACTACACGCTTGCGCATGACTTTAATTTGGAGACGCATGACTGGTTTATTCTCGACTACGAGCTCAAGCAGCCCGACCCGCTTCCGATCAAGACGTACGTGGACTTTGGGCTTGACAGCACCATGCTCAAAGAGGAGCTCAAGGTGGACCCACTTGCAAACCTGCTTGAAATCGCGGGCTCTATGCGTAAAGGCGAGCACTTCTGGTTGCAGATACTTGCCCAGCCACAGAAGGGTGAGGACATCACGTACGGGCTGCGTCACAACAAAGACACACTGGACAAGGCGGCCGCTGCATATGTCACCAAGATACGCTCCACACCCGAAGAAAGCATAGTGCTAAAGGACGGCACCTCGGTGAAAACACTGAGCCAGAAGCAGATGGACCAGATAAAGGCGGTACACCGCACATCGCTCGGCGGCAACGGCTACAACGCGGGTGTACGCGCCGGCTACATAGCGGAGCGTGACGTGTTCGACGGCACCACCATCCCCGCCCTCATTCGTCTCTTTATGCCGTTTTCCGCCCCCGGCAGCAACCAGCTGCTCCCGAACTATGGCCGATGGAACATCAAGTTCGACCACCCGTGGCAGGATTACAAGGGCACACGCGAGGTCCGCGAAAAGATACGGTCGCTTGACGCCTATCGCCGGCGGTCCTGGTTTCATCACCCCTACAAGTTCAAGCCCTTCATGTTTTCGCCGGAAGAGCTTGCCACGCTGTGGCATCCGGTAGGCTCAACCGCGACCACACCTACCATACAGCGCATTTCCTCCACGCGTTCCGAAGCGCCGGCAAACTTGCCCATTTAGCGCATCGTGTTCTCGTGCACTTTGCACGCAAGTGAGCTTGGTGCGGGTGGGCATATTTAGGTACAATGCGTACATTATGCCGCCTCTTGCGCGTACTTTCATACGCATCATTAGATGGCCATACGCGATGGCGCGCGCCGTAGTCCGTGCCACGCGCATTCCGGCACGTGTGCTTGGCGTGGCAAGCGGCCTTGCGTTCTTCGCTGTCGCATGGGTGTATTACGGGCTCATTGTGGCGCCTGCGCTTTTTCCGCTACGCACGATTGTCACCATACCGGAGGGCATGGGACTCCGCGATGTGGCGGTGCTGCTTGAACGCACAGATGTGGTCCGCAACGCGCAAGTATTTGCGCTCACGGTGAGTTTGAAAGACGGGGAAGAAAAACTTCAGGCGGGCGACTACTTTTTTGACCGCAAGCTTTCCGTGCTTGAAGTGGCGGACAGGCTCATGGCGGGCGAGTACGGCCTGACACCGATAAAGATAACGATACCCGAAGGTGCACCCACGTACCGCATAGCCGACGTACTGGGGGCAAAGCTTGGCAAATTTGACCGCGACACGTTCATGCACCTCGCGCGCGACAAAGAGGGCTATCTTTTCCCGGACACGTACTACATTCTGCCAAACGCCACCGCAAGCCAAGTTCTCGGAATGATGGAGCAGAATTTCTATGACCGCGTACAGCCGCTTCAGCCTAAGATCGCCGCGTTTGGGCGGCCGATACATGAGGTCATCACCATGGCGTCACTCATTGAAAAGGAAGCACACCGCACGGAAGATCGCGAGCTCATCAGCGGCATTCTCTGGAACAGGATAGAAGCTGATATGCCGCTCCAAGTGGATGCGGTATTTGGCTACATCAACGAGCGAGACACTTTCAGCCCAAAGTACTCCGACCTTGAGGCGGACTCGCCGTACAACACCTACCGCCACCGAGGGCTCCCGCCGGGACCCATAGCGAACCCCGGCCTTGCGGCCATTGAGGCCGCCGTGGCCCCCCGGGAGACAGATGCGCTCTACTACCTGCATGGCAAGGATGGCACGCTCCACATCGCGGCCACGTTTGACGAGCATGTGGCGAACAGACGGCGATACTTACGGTAGTGTGTTCCGTATGGGGGAATCATATGCGAATGCGGGATAGCATACACACGAGGTAGCACATATAACGGCCCTGTCCCCAAACTCCCCACATCTGCACAGCCTCACAGGGCTGTTTTTTGATATAATATGCTGTATACAAGCCATATTTCATCTATCTGCATGCATAAGTTCCACGAGCGTACCAATCGACTCCTCACCGTAACCACTGAATCTGCACTGTTCGATACGCTCATCCCCAAGGACCATGCATTCCGCAAGCTCGCGGAGATCATAGACTGGGACACGCTCCTTGCCCCCTATGTCGCCTACTACAGCACCACGGGGGCTTCATCCATAGACGTCACCTGCGGCATACGTGCGCTCATTATCCAGTTCTGGGATGACTACAGTGACAGACAAATGGAGCAAGCGCTCCAAGAGAACATCGCAGTGCGTTGGTTCTGCGGTTGGGGTATTGAGGAGGTTGCACCTCGGCACTCGTACTTCGGCAAACTTCGCAAACGTCTCGGCACCGAGCGTATTGCAGACCTCTTCAGGGAGGTCACCGCGGAAATGGAGCGACACGGCCTCGTGGGCAATGTGTTCACCTTCATAGACGCTTCCACCATCATTACCAAGACTGCACTCTGGACTGAACGAGACCGCGCCATAGCGCACGGCGAGGAGAAGCTCAACAACGCGAACGTTGAGAAGTACGCAGCGGACAAAGACGCACGCTGGGGTGCCAAGAGCAAGCACAAGATATGGTTCGGTCACAAGCGACACTGTGCGGTTGATATGCGCCACGGCATAGTCACCAAGGTTGCGGTTACGAATGCGAGCGTGCCCGACTTCAAGGCGGTCGATCGGGTGCTACCCAAGACCGGCGCAGTGTTTATGGACAAGCTGTATGATACGCGTGGCACCGACTTGATTCTTCGTGCACACAACCTGTACGCCGCTACTATCCGCAAGAACAACAACAAAGCCAAGAACAGAGATCTCGACCGATACCACTCGGCACTCCGCATGCCGTTTGAAGGCACCTTTTCCAAGATGAATCATCGTGCACGCTATCGGGGACATGCCAAGGTGACCATGCAGGTATTTCTCCAAGCTATTGCACACAACCTGAAGAAGGCGGTGGCTGTGCTTGGACCAACACTCGCCCTACCTTAGGAGACGCGTGTTCGGGGTACGCGTACACGACCCGAACACACAGGAAACATGCAAAAGACATCCCTCACCTGAGGTTAGTTCAGGTGAGGGATGTGGAAAACCCGCCGTGTGGCGGGGTTTGTGCAAAAGTTCCTGACTTCCGCGCACCCTTCCTGAGTCGCCAATCCGGCTATATTTTTCAATA
>CAYWMQ010000035.1:0-8124 GCA_964459635.1 uncultured Candidatus Saccharibacteria bacterium
CCAAGCCTCCCCGCGCGCGCAGGGTCATCTGAAAATGCTTCGTATACTCTTCCCCAGCGTATATCACTCGGCAGGTCGAGCGAGGGAGCGAAGTTCCAGCGCACACCGGTTGCTAAAAGCTCGCGTGCCGTCGCGCGCCCTATGGCTTCCACAAGCTCCTCGTCGTCCGCCGCGCCAAGCGCTATCTGGTGTGGGAAAATAGTGGCGCCCTGTACGTTGCCATGGCCGTGCACTGCGTCCACTCCATAGAGGAGCGGTATGCCTACGCGAGATCGCAGAGCTGCATCTTCGTACGCATCAATCATGGCGCGCCAACCCTCGGGTCCCGCATCATCGGGTTTTGCCCCCGCACCACTTAAGAGCGCGCCGATGCCATACCGTGCGATATCTTCAATGTCGTGAATGCTGTTTTTTTCGACAAGCGCGAGCTGGGCCGCCTTTTCTTCAATGGTCATGTACGACAAAAGATCAGCGATACGCTCGGCGGTAGAGACGTCCGCACGCCGATACAAAGCATCCGCAGGCGGCGGGAGTGTCTGCGCAGTGCGCCACGCACCATATAAAAGGTAGAGCGCGCACGCGAGTACAAACGCTGCCGTGGCTAGCAGCGCGTGCTTTTTGGTGAATACATGAGCGCGTATGTCGTTACTTTGTCGCACGTAGCTAAGTATACCTTTTTTCCCCGACGTTTCTTAGGCTCGCGGCCACATTTCGCCTGCTCACGTCTCTTCTTTCTTTTTTCACTTTTCGTTTTTCTCTTTCTACGCCCAGCCTTTCACTTCCAGAGCTTTTCGGGCGGCCATTTGTTCGCCCTCCTGCTTAGCCTTCCCCTCACCTGTCGCGACAAGCTCACTGCCCAGATACACGCCGACCGTGAAGTGTTTGTCGTGGTCGGGTCCTTCTTCTTTCAAAATGGCATAGCTTGGTGTCACTGACACACGCTCTTGCGCCTCCTCTTGGAAACGACTCTTGCTGTCCTGCCACAAGCGCTTGCTCACGATCTCGTCGCAGAGTGGGAAAATATGCCGTGCGATAAAGCCCTGTGCCGCATCGTACCCCTGGTCGAGGTATATGGCGCCGATGAGAGCTTCGAACGTGTTCGCAAGAATGTACTGGCGTGCGCGGCCAACATCCTTTGACTCGCCACGCGAAAGCCTCAGGTATTCGTTCATGCCGAGCTTGGTGGCGGCCCCCGAAATGGTGACTGTGTTCACGAGTGCCGCACGATACGCAGTAAGGTCACCCTCAGTCTTGTCAGGGTACTTGTCAAAAAGAAAGCGTGTTACCACGAGCTCAAGCACGGCATCGCCCAGAAACTCAAGCCGCTCGTTGTGGTCCACGGTCTCACCGCGGTGTTCGTTCACGTACGAACGATGCGTGAACGCGGTGCGCAGAAGCATCGCGTCTTTGAATGTGAAGCCGAGTATCGACTGAAAGGTCGATGTGTCCCGGACCGTAAACTCATCTGCCATACTATGCTTAAGGGGTATTTGCGGGTGCCGACTCGGGAGCTTTGGTGCCCAGCAAAATGTTGATGGCCTTGGTAATGATAGTGAGGATGTCGTGGTAGAAATTCAGCTCAAGTATGTCAGCGAGCCGGAACCAACGAGCATCATCAAGCCCGCCCTTCTCTTCCAGCTGAATATCCGTGAAAGCGCTCTCAGTGAGGAAGTACGAGACGTGCTTGCGTATCTTACCCTTTTCCGGGTTGCTCGCAACGTACTCGTTCTCGCCCAGCTTCTCTATCACAGTAATGTCAAGGCCAAGCTCTTGCTTTATCTCACGTACCACCGCGTCTTCCGGGGTCTCATTCTCCTCTACGCCCCCCTTGGAAAGGGTCCAGTGCCCGAACACATCGTGCACGAGCGCAACATATATGTCGCCCTTCTCCCGGGCAAAAATGACAGCGCCCGCCTTACGCTCCACAGGCATTTTCTCGTATGGCACCTGTGGGCGCTGGGGCTTGTTCTTCTTCGAGGCCTCATGTTTGCCCGGCTCTCCCAGCTCTTTATATACAAACCCTAGCACGCCGTTCACAAAGCGACCGGATGAATCGCCGCCAAAATTCTTTGCCAGCTCAATGGCTTCATTGATTGCAACCTTTGCGGGCACTTCGCTCCTGTCCGCAAACAAGAGTTCGTAAAGGCCGATACGCAGGATGTTGCGGTCTACGCGGGAGATTTTTTCGATGGGCCACTCGGGGGCCGCTTTCACGATAATAAGGTCGAGGTCGGGCTGTTTTTCAAGCACCCCATGCATGAGGCGAGACATGAAGGGCATGTCGCGGCCGTCCGGTGCAAATTCAGTGACGTTGCGCTCAAGGATCTCGTCGGGTTTATGTGTTTGGCTGCGCCCCTCTTCGACACTCGCATCCCACTCAAAGAGCGTTTGGAGAACGATGGACCGTGAGAGGTGTCTATTCGCCATGTTTGCGCGTATGCTCAAAAAAGTACCGACAGCCGCGGCACATAAACCATGCATAGTATGGCTTATGGTGCGCTACTGTTTCTTTTCTGCTCCGCTCGCCGGAGCTGCTGCGTCTTTGGTGTGTGTGTGGCCCTTCGCTGCCGTCGTGGTCTTCTTGGCGGATGGAGCCTTCTTCGCCTTTTTGGCCGGGGTCGCTTTTGTTGCACTCTTCTTCACGGGGAGTACTTGCTTACCACGGTACATGCCTGTCTCCGGGTCTGCAAAATGGCGACGGCGCGTGCCTGTCGCTGTTTTGACGAGGCCGGTGACCTTGATACGGTCGTGCGCCCGGCGGCTCGCGGTCTTGCTGTGGCTTATGTGCATGCGTACTGACATACCAAACACTATAGCGGTAGAATGCTTTTTTTGCAAGGTTTTTTCGCGAGGGTGTGGACAAGGTGGAAACATACAAACGCGAAAACGACGAAAACCTAAAAACGTAAGAATTAGCGGGGTACAGATGCGGCACAGTGGTGAGACTACGGATCTGAAACTTTCAGAATGCAGCTACGAGAAATAGTGCTTTGATCCACAACCTTACTCAACACCACGCTTTGCAGAAGCTCGCCCGATGGAGCGGCGAGAGCCCGTGCGTGCGCACCGCCTCTCTGTGTCGCAACGTGCCGTAGCCTTTGTGCACGGCAAAACCGTACGCTGGGTACTGTCGGGCAAGGCGTACCATGTATCTGTCGCGTGTGACCTTTGCGAGTATCGCGGCGGCGGAGATGAGAGGCTCGGTCGCGTCGCCGTGGATGATGGTGCGCTGCATGGTGTACAGCGCGGGAGCGTGCAGCCCCCCGTCGAGGAGCACGCAGGCGCTTGTGGGCGACACGTCGACGCTTGCAAGGGCACGCGAGAGAGCGCGCTCCACCGCAGGCACTATGCCGATACGGTCAATGACCGCAGCACTCGTCATCGCCACAGCGTAGCGCGCACGGGGGAGCGTGGTGAGCACGGCGTACCACGCTTCCCGCTCTGCTTCGGAGAGTGTCTTAGAATCACGTATCCCTTTGAGGGCACGCATGCGAAAGCCCGGCAGCGCGACAAACACACCAACGGCCACCGGCCCCGCCAAGGGCCCCCGCCCCGCTTCGTCAATGCCGACAAGGTATGTGGCCATACCTTTCCATCGTACCATGTCCACACCTATATGTTCGACTTCGTAAGTCGAACATAGTAGCATAAGCCGATGGAGTTGTGGCATGCACTCAACAGGGGTGTGGATAAAAGGACTATCTTCATGGATAGTAGCGATCGCACACGGTTCATCCATGACCTCTATGCATTCAACGACAGACGACCGGCGGCCAACACGTGGCGTCCTATTGCACAAGGCAACATGTTCGACTTCGTAAGTCGAACATGTGAGCAAGAGCGCATCCCGCTTGTCGATGTACACGGCTGGTGTTTGATGGGAAATCATTATCATCTTCTGCTGTCAGAACGTGAGGAGGGTGGACTTGTTCTCTTCATGCGCAAACTTAATGTCGGCTATGCTAAATATTTTAACGAGCGCTACAATCGCACCGGAACCCTATTCCAGGGAAGAAGTAAGAAGATACTGATCGAGCGCAGCGAGCATTTCTTGCATATACTTCACTACATTCACTTAAATCCTCTAGACCTTCATGCAAACTCCCGCGAGTGGCGCACGCACAAGATTGTGAATGCAAACTCTGCACTTGACCGGCTTGCGCAATATCGCTGGAGTAGCTACCAAGATTATTGCGGCAATAAGAATTTTCCGTCCATTCTGACCAAGACGGTGTACCAGAACATGTTCGGAGATTATCGAAAGGCGCTTGAGAAATATGTTCGCAGTATTGAGTTCGGACCCATACAGGACTTAACGCTGGAATAACGTACTTTCACGGCGGAGCTCAAATAATGGTACGCGCCATCTGCCCCTTATGTTCGACTTCGTAAGTCGAACATAAGGGGCAGATGCTGTTGGACGGGACAATGACCCCCGCCCCGCTTCGTCTGTGCCGACTATGTGTCCCACAGAGCAAGTGTGCCACTAGAGCCGGGCATGTGCGGAGTGGGCGCGAGAAAGAACATGGGCATCGCACGTGCGATGCCCATTTTTGAGAACGCCTGCCGGCGTGCTACCGCTCACCTGCGCAGAGGTTACGAACGCACGTAACATTGCAGCCGTCCATAATACTGAAGTCCTGAGTTACTTCTATTGTGCTCTGATCTTGCACATTGATCTTGACCAGCGCCCCGCTGTCTACTGAGACGAGACGCACTGGCTTGCCGCTGGACCAGTCGGGATACGACTGCGCGGCAATATAGAACTCAAGAACCGGCTCTGCATCGCAGTTGCGCACGTACGTCGTATACTGCTTGTGCTTGTGCTCGACCTCTACTTCCCTCGGCAAAACGGACAGCGCAATTTGTGCCGTTTTCGGCCTCGCCGGACGTTGGATTATAACCATATCACCGTTTAGCCACGCCGGAAACGCCGCAGGGTCGATATAAAACGTGAGTCTCATCAAGTACCTCCTTAGTGCAGACCTCACGAGAAGACTATACGTATCATGTATGCTTCTGTCAATAAATGACCGGCGGTATATGCTATACTGCTCGCATGAGCGATTTCGTCCACCTCCACGTACACAGCCACTACTCACTCCTCGATGGTGTGGCTCAGATAAAGCCCTTGGTGAAGAAGGCGAAAGAGTACGGCATGGACGCGCTCGCGCTCACCGACAACGGCAACCTGTACGGTGCGGTTGAGTTCTACGAGGTCTGTAAAAAGGAGGGTATTAAACCCATTATCGGGCTTGATGCGTACCTCGCGCCGCGCACGCGCCTTGACCAAGACCCCGCACAAGACAGCAAACGCCTGCGCCTTGTGCTCCTTGCGGAGACAACCGCGGGCTATAAGAACCTGATTAAACTAGTCACCGCATCCTACACGGAGGGCTTTTTCTACAAGCCGCGGATCGACCGCGAGCTCTTGGAGCGCTGGCATGAAGGGCTCATTGCCATCCTTCCGTCCCTTGCAGGAGAACATCTCGCGTCACTCCGCGCAAATGACCTTGAGCGCGCCAGGGCGGATGTACGCTGGTACCGGGACGTGTTCGGCCCCGAGCGGGCATACCTGGAGCTCACACAGCACCCCGAACTTGAAGGACACCCGTACCTCATGGAACGCGTCGCGGCACTCAGCGAAAGCGCCGGCGTGCCCCTCGTGGCCGCACACAACGTATACTATCTCGCACCCGAGGACCGGATAGCGCGCGAGACGATGCTCAAGATACAAAGCGGCATGGCGACAGAGGACGACCTGTACTTTGAGGACGAAGACTTTTCGCTCATGCCACCCGAAGAAGCCGAGCGTCGCTTTGCCGCACACGAGAGCGCCGTACGCGCCAGCCGCGCCATAGCAGAGCGCTGTAACGTCGAGATAGAGCTTGGCCACTGGTACTTCCCCGAGTTCCCCATCGCCTCGGGCAACACGCCGGAAGATGAGCTCACGGCGCTGGCACGCAAGGGAGTGGAGTGGCGCGGCCTCACGTACGATGGTGCCGTCAAGGAACGACTCGACTACGAGCTCTCTGTCATCATTATGAAGGGCTATGCGAAGTACTTTCTCGTGGTGGGCGACCTTCTGCGCGAAGCGCGCGAGCGCGGCATCCTCACCACCATTCGCGGCTCCGTAGCCGGCTCGCTCACCACGTATGTACTCGGCATCACGACCGTGAATCCGCTTGAGTACAACATACCCTTTGAACGCTTCCTCAACCCCAAGCGTCCCTCCGCGCCCGATATCGACATGGACTACGCCGACAACCGCCGCGACGAGATGATAGACTACGCGCGTGAGAAGTACGGTGCAGACCGCGTGGCGCAGATAGGCACCTTCGGCACCATGATGGCGCGTGCGGCCGTACGCGACACCGCGCGTGCGCTCGGCTACAGCTACGGCATCGGTGACAAAATAGCCAAGCTCATCCCCTTTGGCTCGCAGGGCTTCCCCATGACCATAGACCACGCGCTCGAAGTTGAGAAAGAATTTGCCGCGCTCTATAAGAAGGACAAGGACACGAAGCGCATCGTAGACCTTGCGCGAAAGCTGGAAGGGTGCGCACGCCACGTGGGCGTGCACGCGGCGGGGGTCGTGATAGCGCCCGGGCCGCTCTCCGATTTCGTGCCGCTCCAGCCGGACCCGAAGGGGGGCAAACTCATCACGCAGTACGACATGCATGCCGTGGGTGAAGACGGTGTGGGGCTCCTCAAGTTCGACTTTCTCGGTATCAAGAACCTTTCCATACTTGCTGATGCGCGCGAGCGCGTGCGCGCGCGGCGCGGCGTCACGGTGGACCTCGACAACCTGCCGCTCAACGATGCGAAAACGTTTGCGATGCTCGCACGAGGAGAGACGATGGGGGTGTTTCAGTTGAACGGTTCCGCAATGACCCGCTATCTCAAGGAGCTGCAGCCCACCACCATACACGACATCAACGCCATGATCGCGCTCTACCGCCCGGGACCGATGCGCAACATCCCCGAGTACATTGCGCGCAAGCAGGGCCGAAGCCCGGTGCGTTATTTCCACCCGAAGGCGGAAATGTGGCTGAAGCCCAGCTATGGCATTCTCGTATACCAAGAAGACCTGCTCTTCACTGCGCTTGAGCTTGCCGGGTACGACTGGGAGTCGGTCGACAAGTTTCGCAAGGCGGTGGGTAAAAAGATCCCGGAGGAGATGGCAAAGCAGCACATTATATTCGTCGACGGCTGCGTGGCGCACTCGGGGCTGCGCAAGGAGGAGGCGGAGGCGATATGGAACCTCTTCGAACCTTTCCAAGGGTACGGCTTCAACAAAGCGCACGCGGCGAGTTACGGGCGTGTGGCGTACCAGACAGCGTATCTCAAGGCCAACTTCCCGGTGGAGTACATGGCCGCTATCATGACCGCCGATGCGGGCGATGTGGAAAAAGTGGCGGAGGCTGTCACGGAATGTACACGACTGGGCCTCACGGTGCTTGCGCCACACGTAAACGAAAGCTTTGGCAACTTTACGGTGGTCACACACGAGGGCGCGGACGCGATACGCTTCGGACTCAACTCGATCAAAAACTTCGGCGAGGGCATTGCGGGCGTCATCATTGAGGAGCGCGAAGCGCACGGCCGCTTTACTTCGCTCGGCGACTTCCTCACGCGCATCAAAGACAAAAACCTAAATAAAAAGTCGCTCGAGGCGCTCATTATGTGCGGTGCGCTCGACGGCTTTGAATACACGCGCGGCCGCATGCTCACGCACATCGAAGCGCTCCTTGCGTTTGCGCGCGAAGCGGAGAGTACCAAGGACCAAGGCTCGCTTTTTGCCGCCGCCGGCACAGCCACACTCACCTTGCCCGAAGCACCGCCGGCCCCGCAGGCCTCCATGCTCAAGTGGGAAAAGGAGCTCTTGGGTCTCTACATATCCGGCCATCCTCTTGATGCACACCGTGAGACCCTCGCGCGTTTTGGCACGACCGTGCACAGCATAAAGCACGGCTATCTCGGCATTGAGGTAAAGGTAGGTGGGCTCCTTACCGAGGTGAAGCCGCTCATTACGAAAAAGGGAGACAAGATGGCGTTCCTAAAGCTCGCCGACTACGACGAAGCCATTGAAGCTGTGGTATTCCCAAAGACGTACGAAGAGTA
>CAYWMQ010000036.1:0-8009 GCA_964459635.1 uncultured Candidatus Saccharibacteria bacterium
GTCAAAAGGCAGTATCCGCGTATCCCCGCCGCACTCCTCGAGCAAGGCGGCGTAATACAACTCCCAGATGCAACACCTCAAGAACTCGCACATCTTGAGCTGTTGGCGCTCCATCGGGAAGTGAGCGCTCGTACACACATGATCTCCGGTCGCGGGCAATTAACCGACGCACAAATTGCCGAGAATAACGCTGCTTGGGCTGAGTACCACCGCAAGCGGCGCGAACTGCTTGCGCGAGGTGGGCTACTGGGCGGCGAACTGGAGCGTTTGCGAAAAAAGGAAGCGGGGTATATACGTGCACTTGCCACTATTCAGCACGAAATAGCTGAGCTAGTACGTGTACAGCACGAGCATCGACGCCAAAATGCAGGGTCGGAAACTTGACGCGCGCACATTCCCGTTCGCATCGTACACAATACGCACGTTTCTTTCGACCAAGGCCGCCGACACAGGCGGCCTTATTGTGTCGCACCCATGATACACGTGTGTACTTCCTGCACATATTCGTATACGAACTCTTCATACCTGCAACGCAGGCGGGTGGGCGGAAACTACACGACTACAGATGATGGATCTTCCAATGTACGAATGTCGTATTATTCCAAGAAAATCAAAATCTCTAATCCACTGTCTTAGTTAGTTTTCCTTTCCACCCGCCCGAACGTACCCGTTCGGTACGGGCGGGCTTTCTACGTTCTACGTTCTACTTTCTACTCGGTATACCGCTTGCGCCTAACGTTACTCTGTCGTATTATGGCACCTATGCAATTCATTGGCACCGTACTTCCCTATATACAGCTCGTCTTGGCCGTGCTGCTCATCGCGGCCGTTCTTCTGCAAACACGCGGGTCATCGGTAGGCGGTGCGTTCGGCGGCGACAACGCAGGCACCACGTTCTACGTACGCCGCGGCGCGGAAAAGGTCCTATTCCAAGCCACCATCGTGCTGGGTGTACTGTTTGCACTGTCCGCCTTTGCGGCACTATTCCTCTAAGCGAGGCTCGGCGACACGCATGGCCACGTAAGCGGCTTTGTACGTGTAGTCCGTCTCAGTATGTACCAAGACCCTACCGCGCTGTACTTACCACGCCGACCCGAGCATGAAGTGCCCGGCCGGCGAGTTTTTCATCTGTATCCGACCGAGCGCATCGTCCTCTTTCTCGCCGGTATCACATTTGCCGTCTCCGGGCTCACGCTTTTGTGGCGGGCAAATGCACAGGCTCTTGTGGCCATACCTAAAGACGGCGGCATGCACACCGAGGGCGTCATCGGATCACCTCGCTTCATAAACCCCGTGCTTGCGACTTCGGAGACGGACCTCGACCTGACCTCACTAACGTACGCGGGCCTGCTTGCCCGACGCCCGGACGGAGAGCTGGAGCCCGAGCTCGCGGAGTCGTACATGATCTCGGAAGACGGTACCGAGTACACATTTACCCTGCGCAAAGGCCTCACCTTTCACGATGGCGCGCCGCTGACCGCGAACGATGTTGCGTACACTATACAGGTCATACAGGAACCTACCGTAAAAAGCCCCCGTTTTCCAAACTGGGACGGCGTGAATGTGGAAGTGGTAGACGAACACACCATACGCTTTACCCTACAAGAGCCCTTTGCACCTTTTATTGAGAACACCACCGTCGGCATCATTCCACGGCACATTTGGGGCGCGCTCTCGCCTGATGAGTTTCCACATAGCCAATACAATGTCACACCTGTAGGTGCCGGCCCGTATGCGTTTGAGGAAGTGATGCGCGACACGGGGGGCATTCCTTCCCTCTACGAGCTTCGCAGCTTTGACGAGTACGCGCTCGGCAAGCCGCACATCCGCACGCTCGCGTTTCGCCTCGCAAAAAATCAGGCGGAGCTCATGGGATACTTCAGACGCGGCGAAGTGGACGCAATACATGGTGTGACCCCTGCCGAGCTTGAGGATCTATCCTCACGTGGCGCAATGCACGTGCTGCGCGTACCTCTCATGCGCACGTATGCGGTTTTTTTCAACCACAACCGATCACCCGTCTTACTGCACGATGAGGTGCGACAGGCGCTTGACATGGCCGCGCCTAAGGAACGGCTTGTGGAGGCGATATTCAAAGGGTACGCAACGGCTCTGTCCGGTCCGTTACCGCCCTCTATCGCCCCGAGAGCGACCGAGCAGCCGCAGCCCGAGGCACGTATCGACACTGCGAGATCGATCCTTGAGGAGGCCGGCTGGGAGCGCCCCGCAGAGGGCGGCCCGTACGCGAAGGAGGGTAAAGACGGCGTGGAGACGCTGCGTATGAGCCTCGCGACCGCAAACACACCGGACCTGGCCGCAAGCGCAGAAGCCGTTGCGGCTGCGTGGCGTGAGCTTGGCGCGGAAGTCGAAGTGAAGCTTTTCGAGCCGAGCGACCTTACGCAAAACATTATACGCCCGCGGCGCTACGAGGCTCTCTTGTTCGGGCTGGTCACCGGCACCGAGCTAGACCTGTACGCCTTCTGGCACAGCTCACAACGCAACGACCCGGGGCTTAATATCGCGCAGTTTGCCGACATAGATACGGATGGCATCTTGGAAAAAGCTCGTGCCGAAACAGACCCTGCAAAGCGCTTGGAGCATACGGTGCAGGTGGCGCAGCGCATAGAGAGCCGCACACCCGCTGCGTTCTTGTACAGCCCGGACTTTCTCTACGTCACCAACGGACGCACACAGAACATTACGTTGCGGCACGTCACGGATGCATCCGACCGTTTTGCCGGAGTGGAGCTGTGGCATGTGGAAACAGACCGCGTGTGGCCTTTTGTGCAGCGACTGCTTGACTGGAAGGGGTAGCACACCGAGGAGCGTGTCTGCGTCGGATATGTCAGTCAGTGTCTACCCCAACACGTAACGACTGTGCTCATACCGTATGAGCTTTTCTTTTTGAAGTGACGCGAGGGCGCGCGTAAGCCGCGCAGGGTCTGCGCCTTTTGCGTGAAGCATACGTGCAGATGCCGGCCCTTCCGCGAGCGCGCGCAGTATGGCGCCGCGTGCTTGTCGGTCGCTGCCCTCAAACCTACTTTGCTTCACATAGTGCTTGCTCGCGCTGTTCACGCGCACACCCAGCCCCTTGAGGTGACTGCCGTAGTCCATGAGCGCCCAGTGCCACTCACGCGACCGCGTGCGATCCATGAGCGCTACAGTTAACTGTAGCAGTTCACTATCAGGCACATGCGTGCGTCCCGAGAGCGCATGGTGAAAGAGTACCGTGCGTATGTTCGTTTCAATGAGAGGTACGGACTTGTTGTACGCGAAGACACACACCGCACCTGCGGTATACGGACCAACGCCGGGCAATTTCAGCAGACCTTCGTACGTGCGCGGCATGCGTCCGCTCTGCGCACACACGGCGCGTGCCGCGTCATGCAGCATTTTGGCACGCCTGTTGTAGCCTAAGCCCTGCCACGCACGCAACACGTCGGAAAGCGGGGCTTGCGCAAGCGCCTGCACGGTGGGAAAAAGTGAAATGAAGGCGCGGTAGTATGGTATGACACGCAACACCTGTGTTTGCTGAAGCATCACCTCGGATACCAGGATCTTGTACGGGTCACGCGTCTTTCTCCACGGCAGTGTATGCCTACCGTGCGCCCTGTAGTGTTTCCACACCGTGTTACGTATAGCTCTCTTTGTACGTGCGTCCATGCAGCCACAAGTATACACGCGCCGCTTCTGTTCGTCTGTGCGTACTCCAAAAACACCCCCGTGTGGGGGTGTTTTTGGAGACTACTTCTTCTTCTTTGCTGCTGTCTTCTTTGCAGGCTTCTTTGCTTTCTTTGCTGCCATGTTGGTCGAGCGTATACGTCCCGAAGGACGAGCTTGCTCAAGCTGCTCCATTTTAGCGGAACCGTTGCGACCTCGACTCGCCGCACGATGTTCCCGAAGCTATGTTGAGTATAGGTGCATGACACACTACGCAACAAGATGCTCGCGCGCATGAGCTGTGCATAACGCATCGCGCGATGCGTTATGTGTATGGGAATGAGTATGAGAATGGGGGCAACCTACGGTCGGTACGACGGCGCGCCGAGGCGCGCACCGCATTCCCATTTCTTGCCCGCAGCAAAACGTTTTCGTATTTGAAGCGCACACGCCTCAAACACGAAAACGTTTTGCTGCGGGCGGGTATATGGCGAGCAATGGATCTTTGCTCGTGTCGTACGGCCGAGCGGGGGCTATCTGCCGGCCGTACTCGATAGCACGGTACGTGAAGCCGAACCAATCCTCGCGCGGCAGGAGCGCCATGAGGTCTTGCTCAATAACCACCGGGTCGTGCGACTCGGTGAGGTCGAAGCGCAGTGCAAAGCGCCGCACGTGCGTGTCCACCGCGATGCCCTCCACGATACCGAAAGCATTGCCGAGCACCACGTTTGCCGTTTTACGCGCTACTCCGGGCAGTGTAAGGAGCTCGGGCATTGTGCGCGGGACGCTACCCTGAAAGCGATCCTTGATGATGTGCGCGGTCGCGAGAATGTGCTTTGCTTTGCTGTTGAAAAAGCCTGTTTGCCGTATGTCCTGTGCAAATACGGCAGGGTCTGCGTGCACGTACGCGTCGAGCGTGGGGTACTTTGTAAAGAGTGCCTGTGTTACCTCGTTTACCTTCTTATCCGTGCACTGCGCAGAGAGAATCACCGCGACTAAAAGCTCCCAGGGCGAGCTCGAACGTAACGCAATAGACGCATGCGGAAAAAGCTCTTTCAGCTTGGCATCAAGAAGCCGAGCCCGTGTGCGCCGCGCCTCACACTCGCGCACGCTAGGCGCGGCGCGTCTTCCAGTAGCGCTCATAGAGTTCGGTCGTGAGTGCCCCGTACGCAAGTATAAAGAGTGCGATGTTCGCGAGCGGGCCGATGAAGGGAAGGTACGCAAGCGCCGCGAGCGCCACCGCCCCCAACACGATCCATCCGTACGTGAGATTGCTTCCCTTGCCCAACCACATTGCAAACATCGAGCCTGCAAAGAGCGCCGTGAGCAGTTTTGCCACCGCAAGGAGCGTTGCCCACACACCAAACACCACGAGACCGGGCAACAGGCCGACGATGGTAATACAGAGAATAAGCGCGGCGAGCGGAGCGAGTATCACACTGATGAAGCCCCACGCGAGGGATACGCCGCTCTTTTCGAACGCGCGCGCAAGCATCCGTTCAGCAAGCTTCGGAAAGAGTGCAAAGAGAAGCGAGGCGCCCGCTGCAAGTATGAGAAAGCGGAACATGAAGCCCACCACCGCAAGGTCCCCTTTTTCCGCCGCACCCGGGTTGTGTTCGGTGTACTCAGGCTCGTTCGCAAGCTCCGCACCTTCCGTCACAAACGCACGCCGTGGCGCTTTATAGGTGAGCGTCTGCGTAAGAACCGCACGGTCAAGCACGGACACCTGTTCGCGCGCAGTGATCGACACGGGGCCGCGCATCTCGCCATCAAGCTCCACAGTGCGCGCATGCGCTTCCACCATTCCCACCACGAGCCCGCGGACAACGAGCCTGTCTGCAAACACCACAAGGTCGCCGCCGATGTGCGCGTTGCGGTCGATGATGACAGTGCCCGCCGCAACAATGACGTCTTCACTTGTGCTTCCCGTGACAAACGCCTCACCCGCAGCGACCCGCAGATCACCCTTCACACCCCCCTCCACCGTAACGGTGCCGCCGGCAAGGAGCGCATCCCCGGCCACCTGCCCGCGTGAAAAGACACTTGCACCCGCTGCCACGAGATCGCCCGTAACGTCACCTTTCAGTGTGACAGCGCGGCCACCCGCGTAGAGGTCGCCGGAGAGCTCCGTTTCGGCGGAAAGCTCGTATTCCTCGGCCCCACGGATAGTGGCGGCATGGGCGGAAGGGGCGAAAAGTATGAACAGTGATGAAAAACCTGCTGCGCAGAACAAGGCCTTGCCGGCGCTCGCGCCTTTCAATGCCTGTACGTAATTTTGTTTCATAGTCTGCGTACAATAACACAAAAGATGAGTGTACGCTAGTGCATATGAAGCAATTCCTCACACCCTCCGCAAACCTCTGAGTGTAGCCGTCTTATTGCGAGAAGCCGAGCCGCGCGAGGCGACGAAGAGGCGTGAGGAATTATCACGTACGTGAAATAGATTTTGCATTTTAGAGTTTGGAGTATGGATTTTGGAGAAGAGATGAAACAACAGAAACATTCCGTCTTTCCTCCCCACATCTCCCTAATCAAAAGTCTTAAATCTCCTAACCAAATATCCCAACATGCAATAACCTACTATTCTCGTATCCAAGTGTCCCAATATCTTGGAATCCTACTATCTCGTCTCTCCGTTCTTTTGTCTCTTGTCTTTTGTCTTTTGTGTTTACTCTTTTGTCTCTCACCTATACACGTACTTCCCTTCCCGTGCCGCTACGTTTGCCTTGAGCCGCTCAAGGAATGCCGCCTGTGCTTTCTCAACATTCGCATCAAGGCCGCGCCAAGCTTCAAGTGCGGGCTCTTGAAGTGCGCGAGAGTATGAGAACGTAAGCTCCCAGGGGTGTTCCGGGAAGCGTGCTATTTCCTGCAGATTGCGCGTAGCCTCCTCAGGCGTTTGGCCGCCTGAGAGGAACACCACCCCCGCCACTTCCTCCGGCACGGCCTCGGTGAGCGCACGCATGGTCTCTCGCGCTACGGTGAGCGGCTCGAGTGCGGTACCCGAGTCTTTGCCCGGAAGCGCCATGCTGGTCTTAAGTATGAGCCCCGTAAGGTCGACACGGTACAAGTCAAGCGCGTCAAAAAGAATGTAGAGCGTCTCGCGGAGAATGTCTGCAGACTCTTCGACTGTGTGCGTGCCATCGTAGAGCACCTCGGGCTCCACCATAGGCACCATGTGCGCGTCTTGTACGAGCGCTGCGTATCGCGCCATGGCATGCATATTCCATGTGAGAGCGCCTTCTGTTGGCGTATCCTCAGTAATGCGTATCACCGCACGCCACTTGGTGAAGCGTGCACCGAGCTCGTAGTACTCGCGCAGGCGCAAAGAGAGACCGTCGAGCCCTTCCGTCACTTCCTCCTCCGGAAAGTTGGGGAATGGCACAAGTCCTTTGTCGACCTTTATGCCCGGGATGATGCCCTTCGACTCAAGTACATGTGCAAAGGATTTACCGCGCGAGTCATTTTGGCGGAGTGTTTCATCAAAAAGAATAACGCCGGACAGATAGTCTTCAATATGAGGTGCGGAAAAGAGAAGCTCCCGAAAGCGACGCGCGGACTCGGATGTTTCAGCTACGCCAATTTTCGCGAGCCGCTTGTTCATCGAGCTCACGGACTCATCTGCGGCAAGTATGCCCTTGCTTGGGGCGACGAGGGCACGAGCTAGTTCGGGGAGAGATTTGAGCATATGGGTGAAACTTTGATTTTTACATGACGTTCAACAGACTGCCATCACACAGCATTCCGGGCACTTGAAATCACAAATTCAAAATCTCAAGCTCCAAATAAATTCCAATCTTAAAAATCACAAACAAAAATGCATACTCGTTTAGTAGTTTTGCTATTTGTAATTTATTTGCCTGCCTGCCGCAGGCAGGGAACTTGTAGTTTGGTGCTTGGAATTTCTAAAATATGTTTCGGTGTAGCTGCAGCGTACAGTAACTCTATCACGTGGCCACTCTGCAGGCAGTACGGTTTTCCACGCATGAGAAAATCTGGAGTTATGGTACGCTACGCTGCATGGACATCTTGATACGCAACAAAAAGGCGGGCTTCAACTTCGAGCTACTTGAGGAGTTTGACGCAGGGCTGGAGCTCCGTGGCCACGAGGTGAAAAGCCTGCGAAAAGGGCGCGGAAAACTTGAAGGCGCACACGTCGTGGTGCGCGGTAGTGAGGCGTACCTGGTGGGCGGCAGTATAGAGCCATACCAGCCCGCAAATACGGCTTCACAGGGCGATCCTACGAGGCCCGTACGACTCCTTCTCACCAAAAAGGAGCTGGGGAAATTACTGGGTGCAGAGGCCCAGAAAGGCTTGACAATAGTGCCTGTAGTGGTGTATAATAATAGTAG
>CAYWMQ010000037.1:0-7834 GCA_964459635.1 uncultured Candidatus Saccharibacteria bacterium
GCTACTATACGATGTTATACACAGATAGCGTGGGTGCTGCAACGCGGAAGTCAGGGTTAGTTCAGGTGAGGGATGTGGAAAACCCGCCGTGTGGCGGGGTTTGTGCAAAAGTTGAGTTCGGGGACAGGGCCATAACATATCCGCCGCTCATTATGAGCGGCGGTGTCGTTAGACTAGACTACTTACTCCGCACAGCCGTGGGACAGCAGGACGTTATCGCTAATACAAGGATGACTGTGAGCAATAATCCGTGCGAGATGCTCAGGATTAGTGCAAAAACAATCCCACCAACTGCGACAATGGTAGATAACTCCACACCATTCGCACTCAGCCCGGCATTTGCAGACGCCACGATAATAACGAACAGAATGGTGGCAAGGACACCCCACACTGTTAGAAACGCGCCTCCGATTGACATGTTTTTCCTTTCCTTCCGTGGTTTGCTTGCTACAAAATACGCTACACAACTTATTTATATATGTCAAGCTTTCCTTGCGTACCCGCTCATATTCCACCTGCAAGATACTCTCGCACTCGCCAACGCGTTCTGATGATCCACAGCACGGACGCACGTACACCCATTAACGATTTACGAAGTCGCTAATTTTGTACGCGGGTGTGCCTGGTGCGTGGTGCTAAACCTAGGTATAGTAGCTGCATGGCGTACACCAAAACGTTCGAGGAGCTGGGCAAAAGCGACGCGGCAGTGGCGGGCGGTAAGGGCGCCTCGCTTGGTGAGATGACAAAGGCTGGTATACCGGTGCCGCCCGGCTTTGTGGTGCTCACGGACGCGTTTGAGCGTTTTTTAGATGAGACGGACCTTCGCCAAGAAGTGGCCGCACAGCTTGCCTCGGTAGACCCGACAGTCGTGCACACAGCAGAACGCGCGAGCGAGCAGATCGCCGGGCTCATTCGTGAGGCGTCTATGCCGAACGACATTGCGGACGAGATAGTTTCTGCATTCACCGCACTGGATGCGCCACTCGTCGCCGTGCGCTCCAGCGCCACAGCGGAAGACGGAGCAGAAAATGCGTGGGCCGGCCAGCTTGACAGCTACCTCAACACCACACGCGAGACGCTGCTTCAGAATGTGCAGCGCTGCTGGGCATCACTCTTTACGCCGCGCGCTATTGTGTATCGCATTGAGAAGGGCTTAGCAGAGAGTCACGTGTCGGTTGCTGTAGTGGTGCAAAAAATGGTAACGAGCGAAGTAAGTGGTATCGCATTTTCCGTGCATCCTGTAACGGAGGACCCGAACCAGCTCATTATCGAAGCGGGGCTGGGCTTGGGTGAGGCTATTGTGTCAGGTAGCATTACGCCAGATAGTTACGTCGTGGAAAAAGCTGAAACTGAAAAACATGAAAACTGAGAAACTAGAAAGCGCTGTGGCAATATACAAGTCCGCAACAGGCGTGGAGTTCTCTGTGCGTGTTGAGAACGAGACAGTATGGCTCGACGCACATCAGATGGCACAACTTTTTGAGGTAGATCGCACGGGCATAGTTCGTCATATCCGTAATGTGTACAAAACGGGTGAGCTTCAACAAGATGCAACCTGTGCAAAAATTGCACAGGTTGCCAAGGATGGGAGAACAAGAAAAATGGATGTGTACAACCTGGACATGGTTATCTCTGTTGGGTACCGGGTAAACTCAAAAAAAGCCACGAGTTTCCGTACTTGGGCGACGTCCGTACTCAAGCAGTACCTCATACAGGGCTATGCGGTAAACCAGAAAAGACTCGAACAAGTGAAGGATCAATTCACGAAGCTCCAAAACACCGTTCAGTTTTTACAGTCGAAAGTTGGCGCAGAAACACTGAAGGGCAAAGAGCAAGATATCTTTGCACTGCTGTCCGAATACTCAAAAACGCTTTCCGTTCTTGAACAATACGACAAAGATACGCTGAGTCAGCCAAAAGGAAAGAAAGCGACCAAAAAACTCACGTACGAAGATGCGATACAAGTGCTCGCAGACGTGCGTGACCAATTGATGCGAAAGGGTGAGGCCACGGATATGTTCGCACGTGAACGGGGAGGTGAGTTCGAGGGTATCATTCGCGGGCTCTATCAGTCCTTCGGCGGCACCGAGCTGTACCCGACCATCGAAAGTAAAGCAGCGCATCTGTTGTACTTTGTTATAAAGGACCACCCGTTCTCCGATGGCAACAAGCGTTCTGCATCGTTTCTGTTCGTATACTTCCTAGACAAGAACAAACACCTCTACAAAAAGAACGGCGAGCGCAAGATCAACGACAACGCCCTCGCGGCACTTGCGCTCCTCGTAGCCGAAAGCGACCCGAAGGAAAAGGACACGATGGTGCAGCTTGTCGAGAATCTTATCGCCAGTTAGATGCCGTCATAGCTCTAATGGACTTACGTGCACGTAAGTCCCCATAAAGCAAGCTCGTATCGTTGGCAGAGAACCGTTTCCATGTTCTACTTACGCCCATGGAAAGCTCGAAAAAGGTCCTGGTAGGCCTCTCAGGGGGCGTAGACAGCTCTGTAGCGGCCGCACTGCTTAAAGAGCGGGGATACGCTGTAGAGGGCGCTTTTATCGTGCCCTGGAGCCCTGAGTGGATGCCGTGCACATGGCGCGAGGAGCGGCTGGACGCCATGCGTGTGGCTGCACATTTGGGCATTCCATTCCACACGGTAGACCTCTCCAAAGAGTACGAGCGCGATGTGGCGCAGTACTTCATCCGCGAGTATGCCGCCGGCCGTACGCCAAACCCGGATGTCATGTGCAACAAGCACATCAAGTTTGGTGCGTTCTTCGATTGGGCGATGGCGCAGGGCTTCGAGTACGTGGCGACGGGACACTACGCCCGCGTGCGGGCAGCGGCCCGCACGCGTGAAGCACCAAATACAAAATCCCAAGTTCCAAAGCCGAACGAGCCGCTCGCAGTTGCACCCTTCTACCTTGAACCTACAACCTATCACCTCTGCGTCTCGCAAGACGCAGCGAAGGACCAAACATACTTCCTCTGGACACTCACCCAACGGCACTTGGCGCGTACACTCTTTCCTATCGGTGACTACCAAAAGTCTGAGGTACGAGCGCTTGCAGCGAAGTACGGCCTCTCCACCGCCACAAAAAAAGACAGCCAAGGAGTCTGCTTCTTAGGCAAGCTAGACATGAAAGAATTCCTAAAGCACTACGTGCAAGTGGAGCCGGGCAAGGTCCTGAATGAGGCAGGGCAGGTGATAGGTGAACACAGCGGCGCACTCCTGTACACGCTGGGCGAGCGACACGGCTTCACGGTGCGCCACACCTCACCTCACAGCGAGCCGTTGTATGTAATCACCAAGGATGTCGCAAACAACACACTCACCGTCGCACCTCGCGACAGCGTGCGCTCCCAGAGTGCAGCACACGCGGTGACACTCACAGACTGCAACTGGATAGATGTGTCGTCACTACTCACTACCCACTATCCACTACTCACTTGCAGGTACCGCCACCGTCAGGCCTTTCTACCAGTCCGAGCCGAGGTGCGCCCCGACAGTACCGCCATCGTGACGTTCACCGAGCCCCAACCCTACCTCGCAAGCGGTCAGTCGCTTGTACTGTACGATGACGAGCAGTGTCTTGGGGGAGGAATAATAGTGTAGTGGAAAGTAGGAAGTAGAAGCTAGGAAGTAGCGTCGCTTTATGAGATGCGCGCTACTGCTCACTACTCGCCTGTGTATGGGTGATTGCTTATAACCAGCACAAGGTACTTGCTCACGCCCTGTCGTCTCTGCAAGCCGCCAGCCTCGCCGGTAGGCAGGCAGCGAAGCAGCCCAGGATTCGTATAACGGTACGTGCGCAATCTGGATTGCTTCGCTGCGGCTCGCAAAGACGTAGACTTCGCCGCGTTTATTGGAGGTGTGAGCAGTTACAGCACAAATTATTGACGTTCTCACGTATTGTGCTATAATAGAAAATTGGGCAGAACTACACAGAGGAGCACGATGTCGATGCCAACCTTGGAAACTACAATTGAGCTTGCGGTGCATCTTCACAAGGGGCAAAAAGATAAAGCTGGGGCACCATACATTCTTCACCCGCTGCGTGTGATGCTGAGTATGCAGGACGAAGCCGCACGCATAGTGGCTGTCCTGCACGACACAATAGAGGATTGCGGCATCACCATTGACGATCTACGCTCGCTTGGGTACAGCGAGCAAGTACTTGAAGCACTGGATTACCTCACCAAGCGCCGTGAGGAGGAAGACGATTACGATGCGTTTATCGAGCGCATTCGCAGCGGGCCGCCAATTGCACGCGCGGTGAAATTGGCTGACCTGCGTGACAACAGCGACATCTCGCGCATCGTCGAGCCGACGGAGTGGGACTTCAAAAGGCTGGAAAAATACAAACGGGCAATACGCCGGTTGGAGGGCGCTTTATAGCGCCCTTTTCTTTTGGCAATGACGGTTACACTGTGCAGAGCCGCTTTGCCTCCGCCAGGCGCTAGGTGTACACTTAGCGTATGAAATCCGACAAATTCAGCAAGCGTTTGGCTGCGCTCCTGGCCCTCGCGGTCGTGGCGTTGGTCGTAGTGTCCATAGACCAATTCCGCAACAACGGCGCCGAGCAGCAAGCTGCCGTCTTACGCGGCTATGGACAGTAGGCGTTACGCAAAACAGGTGGCGAGAGGCACAAGCAGTGCTAATGCTCATACCAGACGAGAGGACAGCGCGAGCACGCCTGTTTCCTCCGCCCGTGCACGACACTCATTCCGCAAAGCTCCCACCTCAGAAGGAAGCACAGCCGTCACGCGCGGGCCCGTTCTGATTCGGAAAGCGGACGGGGACACCGAGCCCTTTAATGCGGAAAAGCTGCACTTCTCGCTCACACGCACCGGTGCTGACCGTGACCTTATTGAGCACGTGACAAAGGAGATCGCCTCCGGAGTGCGAGACGGCGACAGAACATTCGATATTTATCGTAAGGCATTTCGCTTGCTGCGACGCTCGGAACAGCACGCCGCCGCGCGATACTCACTCAAGCGCGCTGTGCTTGACCTGGGTCCGAGTGGGTATCCTTTTGAGGACTTCGTTGCGGAAATACTGCGCCGTAAAGGTTACGCCGCACAAACGCGCCTCATCGGACGCGGCGCATGCACCACACACGAGCTTGATGTTGTCGCAGAAAAGGATGGACGCAGACTGGCAGCGGAAGTTAAATTCCACAACAATGTGGGTCTCAAGTCTGACATAAAGGTGGCCCTATATGTGAAGGCCCGCTTTGACGACCTCGCGGCGGGGCCCGACAAAGACGGAGCCGCGCTCTTCCACGACCGTTACATCATCACGAACACAAAGTTTTCCTCTCAAGCCGAATCGTACGGCGCATGCGCGGGCCTAACCCTCGTGAGCTGGAGCAAGCCGAACATGGGCAACTTGCAGGACCTTATCGAAGAGACACGCGTCCATCCGCTTACATGCCTCACCTCGCTTTCAACCGCACAAAAAAGGGCTCTGCTTGCTAAGCAGATAGTGCTATGCCAGAACATAAGAAAGGACCCGTCCGTACTTGAAAGCTTAGGTCTCAGCCCAAGGCTTACGGAGCGCGTGTTGGGGGAAACTCAAGCGCTTTGTCCGCTTGATTAAGGTACTATGTGGCTATAGCGTTCACCTGCGTCACTCTATGTCATCCGAATTAGAGGTTTTTCTACAGCTCGGTTTAGCTATGGTGCTGGGTGCCATGCTGGGACTCGAACGTGCAATGGCGGGGAAGGAGGCGGGCATGCGCACATTTTCACTCGTCACCATTGGCTCATGTCTTTTTGTGGTGCTCTCTGAGCTCGTGGCGGCGCACCATCCCGATGCTGCCCGTTTTGATCCCCTGCGTATGGCGGCCGCAGTAGTGACGGGTATCGGCTTTCTTGGAGCGGGCCTTATCATCTTTCAACAGGAGCTTAAGGGTCTCACCACAGCCGCTGCGCTTTGGGTTGCTTCAGGCATAGGTATGGCGATAGGGTTCAGGTATTACAGTATCGCTTTTTTTGCCACGTGCCTTACCCTTTTCGTGTTCGTTATCCTTTGGTTTTTTGAGCAGTATATCGAGGAAAAGCTTGCCTTACACCGCCGTCCCAACCGCCGCCATTGACCCCCGGTAGGGCTTCTGGTACAGTACTCGCACTATGGTAATAATCAGACTTCTGCGCGTGGGGCGCAAAAATCATGCGGAGTTCCGCGTCGTAGCGACCGAGTCCAAGCGGGCTGCTTCGAGCGCGAATTATATAGAGTCCTTGGGCTTTTATAATCCGCATACGGGCGAGGTGAAGCTGCGTGAAGAGCGCGTCAAGCGATGGCTTGATAACGGCGCGCAGGTAAGCGGCACCGTGCACAACATTTTAGTGGAGCAGAAGATAGTGGAAGGACCGAAGCGAAACGTGCTTCCCAAGAAAACAGCGCCTGTAAAAGAGGCCGAAGCTGAGCCGCAAAAGGAAGCAGCGACGGAGCCTGCACCTGCTGAGGCATAGCCTGAGGATAGAGCACTTGACAGCAGAGCCGCTGGCGTTGTATACTGTATAGGTTACTAACATTTAGCACTAATTCCTTACCGCACGACGGTAGCACAGACATATGGAAGAGGATCAGGCTTTTCTGGAGTACGTGATTAAGGCGCTCGTGGACCAGCCGGACCGCGTCAAAGTGACGCGCACGGTTGACCAGATGGGTGTCCTGCTTACGCTCGACGTCCACCCGGACGACATGGGCAAAATAATAGGACGCAGCGGCAACACCGCGAAGTCTATTCGCACGCTTTTGCGCGTGGTGGGTATGAAGCATAACGCGCGCGTTAACTTGAAGATCAACGAGCCGGAAGGCGGCTTGCGCGACCGCGAGGCGGCAGCGGCAGCCCGAGGCGATATGACGGAAGACACTTCCAGCGTCACCAAGTCACTTGACGAGGCGATGGAGGGGCTTAAGCTGTAGCAAAACGAGTAAAGCTTTCACCGCAAGCGCTCCGACCTCAAGGTTGGGGCGTTTGCGTTAGCAAGGCAAAAGTTAAAAGGCAAAATTCAAAAGTGCAAGGAAAAAGTATAAAGTTTGTTACGTATGGCAGTTGTTATGCCATCTGCAAATAACTTGTAGTAAGTCACAAAGACAAAAGATTTGACCACTTTTCGAGAGGTGTAAGCAATTGCATGCGTACTTACTTTTGTGTAAATTGACATATTAGGTCGTAAGTGCTATAATACTAATTACAGTTTGTCATCACACAGGAAGGACGCCCATGAAAACGCTAAAGTTCAGACCTGAACTCATCGAGTTGATGAGAAAAGGCGAAAAGACCGTCACCTGGCGGCTGTTTGACGATAAGGATCTCCGGGAAGGGGATGCCGTTCAGCTAGTAAACTGGGAATCGGGCGAGTCAGCAGGTACGGCACGCTTGTCTTCCGTGCGGACGCTCACTCTCTCTGATGCATGGCAACATGACCCTGCGGGACATGAAACGTACCCCGACGCGGCGACAATGCTTGCAACGTACCGCTCATACTACGGCGACCGTGTTGCGCTTACTACCGAAGTGAAAGTGATACGGCTCGTGGATATCCGTCTCACTAACATCATGCACTCATGAGTGCATGATGTTACTTCTTTCTATATTCCGCGTTCAACTTTCTACTTTCTACTTACTACTTTCTACTTCGCCATGCATTTCCACATCATCACCCTTTTTCCCGGCGCGTTTGACTCGTACTTAGGCGAGTCCATTATCAAGCGCGCCATAGAGCGCAAGCAGATCAAGGTGTCTTTTTACAACCCGCGCGACTTCGTGAAGCCGCGGAAGAAGACACCCACGTACCAAGACGTGCGCGTGGACAAGCGCCCGTA
>CAYWMQ010000038.1:0-7700 GCA_964459635.1 uncultured Candidatus Saccharibacteria bacterium
GCGCGATACCTGTCGCATGCGGAGTACTCGGAACAAAGGGTGCTTCAGCCGGAGCCAAGGGTGTGGCACTCGGCGCGGCTACCGTGTCTGCAGTCAGAGCTGCCTGCGCAGGTGTGTGTTGCGCCTCTTGCGCCGTCGGTGCTGTGCTTGTTTGTGGTGCGCTGTTTGTGGTGCTCGGGGAAGATACGGGTGGAGTGTTTGCGGCCGGTAGTGTACTTGCTGCGTCGCGTGCGGGCAAAGTTTGTGCGGACCGGTCTTGGGTGCTCTGTGCCCCCTCAGCTATTTTTGCGAGGTCCGCAAATGTAGGTGCGGCACTTGGAGCCTCATGTATTTCACCGAGCGCATGTACATCCATGCCCGCGAGCTTTGCCTTCCGTTGTGCAGCGAGGCCTTGCACCGTTGCGTCCTGCTGCGCGGTACGTGCAGCGGTGTGAAACGCAGGGTTCGTGCTTTCATGCAAGACGCGCTCGCGTAGCGCAGCAAGGTTCATGCCGCCCGCGTTGGTGGGTAGAGGTGCGGACGCAGGGGCTTGCGCCGCGATCGGTGAAACGGGCGGTGTGCTTTGAGTGGCAGCGGCAGGCTCTGTGTGTGCAACAGGCGCCGCATCGGTTACAGATGGAATGGTTGGGACGGGGGCGGCACTCCGCTCAGTTTGTGCGTTTTGCAGAGTGGGTGCAGCTGCAGCGGGTGTGCTCGGGGCAGTGTTCCATGGAGAGGGGGGCACGGGCGCGGGCGCTTGTTTCGCGACAGGCTCAGACTTCGCGGTATCCGGGGGTGTGGGTGCAGGTGTTTCGCGCACATTCATGACCGCTAAGCCATCGCCCGGTTTCACACTCTCACGCGGCGGTGCAGTGGGCGTCCCTCCGGGTTGCAGCTCTTCAGTGCGCTTGTTCTTCATCAGCATACGCTCCAAAAGGCCGGGTTTGTGTTCCACCACGTGTTCTTCCAGTACACGTACTCCCTCTTCAAGCGAAGGGGACGCATTGTCATTGCCGCCGTTGTCGGAAGTGGGAAAGGTGATGCCGCCTTTTTCGGACGCGTCTTCAGCATCCGCCGCCATATCTGAGAGTCGCACCGGCTTGGTGCGGAAAGGGTTGTCGTCTGCCATATACCTAGAGTGTACCAGAACGCGCGCCCGAGGGGCGCGCGTTTCGCTGCAGATGTGTGGATGTGCGCTTAGCGGCCCGGTGCGGAGCTTGGGGTGAGGCCTTTACGCGAGGCGAAGTCGGGGTCTACGCGCTTAATGGAAAGGTTGATGCGTCCTTTCTCATCTACCTCTTTCACCACCACTTTCACCACCTCACCTTCCTTGAGTGCGTCGCGCGGAGAGTTGATGCGGAAGGGTGCTATCTCCGACACGTGCACCATGCCCTCCGCGTTATTACCTATCCGTACGAATGCGCCAAAGTCGAGTATGCGTGACACCGGACCCTCGAAGACTTCCCCGGGCACGTACTCATGCACGAGCTCTTCGATCATGGCGATAGCCTTCTCCGCACTGCCATGGCGACCTGTCACGTAGATGAGGCCATCCTCTTCGATCGTGATGTCATCGCACCCGGCGTCTTCCTTGATGCCGTTTACTGTCTTGCCGCCCGAGCCGATCACGAGACCGATTTGATCCGGCTTCACGCGTGTCGTCAGTATCTTGGGTGCGAGTGGAGAGATGTCGGTGCGAGGTGTGGGTATCTCTTTCTCGATAACGTCGAGGATGTGCTCGCGCGCTTTGCGTGCACCGGCGAGCGCTTCGACAAGAATATCGACCGACACGCCCGAGAGTTTTATATCCATCTGCACTGCGGTGACTCCCACGCGCGTGCCGGCGACCTTGAAGTCCATGTGGCCATGGTGATCCTCCGGTCCCTGTATGTCGGTGAGCACCTTGTACCCCTCCTCTGTCTGCATGAGACCCATTGCAATACCCGCTACCGGTCGCCGTATGGGCACACCTCCGTCCATGAGTGCGATGGTGCTCGCACATGTAGAGGCCATTGAGGTCGAACCGTTCGATGCCATACACTCGGAGACGAGTCGTATCGTATAGGGGAAGTCTTCCTTCGATGGCAGCACCTTCTCAACCGCTTTCTCTGCGAGTGCGCCGTGTCCTATCGCGCGCCTGTTCATGCCGCCCATGCGTCCGGTTTCACCTACTGAGTACGGAGGGAAGTTGTAGTGGTGCATGAAGCGCTTCTTCTCATCACTGTGCTCAATGGTGTCGATGATCTGCGAGTCACCGGGGCCGCCGAGCGTGAGGGCTGTAAAGACGTGCGTGCCGCCACGGTAAAAGATACCCGAGCCGTGCAGCATAGGGGAGACACCGCCCGCTTGTGCAAAGAGTGGGCGCACCTCGTCGAGCCTGCGACCGTCTGCGCGCTTCCCTTCTCGGACCGCACCTCGCTGCATGCATGCGTCGAGCTCGTGCTCAAAGATCTTTTCCGCACGCTTGCTGTTTGCCTCCGGGTAGCGCTCCGCGACGAGCGCGAGCCACTCCTTCTGGAGCGCGTTTATTTTTTCGTAGCCGGGCTCGTTGGAGAATACGTACGCCTCAAGTTTGTTCGCAACAGCTTCCGCGAAGAGCGCATCAAGCTCCGGTGTCGGCTCGGGCGCGGCGACCGTGATCTTCGACTTGCCGATCTCGCCCATGATGGTCTTTTGCCACGCTTCGAGCTCGGCATGAATGGCAACCGCTTTTTTGAACGCGTCCGAAAGCTCCTCCTCGCTTGCTTCATCCGCACCGACTTCGATCATGTTGACCGATCCGTCCTTGCCGCATACGAGTACATCGTACAGGTAGTCTTCGTGATCGCGCTCAAGGTAGGTCGGGTTCACGATCATTTCGCCGTTCTTCTTTTTTCCGATGCGCACCGCGGAGACCGGGCCGGCCCACGGTATATCGGAAACCCCAAGCGCGAGCGATGCCGCGAGCACCCCGAGCACGTCCGGGTCGTCTTCGTCTATCGACAAGATCGTAATGACCACTTGCACCTCATTGCGGAGGTTGTGGTCAAAGAGTGGGCGAATGGTACGGTCTACCACACGCCCCGAGAGCACCGCCTCTTCCGAAGGCCTACCCTCTCGTCGCATGAAGCGGCTGCCGAGTATCTGGCCGGCCGCGTAGTACCGCTCTTCGTAGTCCACCATGAGGGGAAAATAATCTATGTCGTGCCGCTCCTTCGTACTCATGCAGGCAGTTGCAAGTACGGTGGTCTTACCGTAGCGCAAGAGCACCGAGCCGTTCGCCTGCTCGGCAAGGTCGGTAAACTCGGCGGTAAGCTCTTTGCCGCCTACGATCGTCGCGTATGTCTTTTTTTGCATGTGCGCGTGTAATGCGCGGGAACGGATTGAAGACCTGAAGCGGCGCGTACGGCAGGTGCCGCAGGTGCGCGTCAGAGCTCTCTATCCGCCTCCGCGCGGTTAGTGATATGAAGCGAATATAGCAGACAAGTGTGCAAAGCAAAAGGGCACGCCCATGCGCACCCTTTGTTGCTACCTCGCGAAAGCCGAGTTACGCCAACCGCTTCACGCTACCCCACGAGCCGTTTCGCGAGCGCGTACCCGCACCGGTACCTAGGGTGTACTTCTTCGGGTCTTCGTCCATGTCTATAAAATCATCCGCCACTTCCTTGAGGCGGCCGGAGCTGGAGCGGCCGAAGGATATGACCTCCACCTGGCAGCCCCCTGTCGTCTTCAAGTACTCCACGAGCGGCACAAAGTCACCATCTCCCGTCGCGAGCACCACAGCGTCAAGCTTCGGTGCCATTTTAATGGCGTCAATGGCCATGCCTACGTCCCAGTCCGCTTTTTTTGCGCCGCCATAGAATATCTGCAGATCTTTTGTCTTTGCTTCAATACCTATTTTGGCAAGTGCCTCAAAAAAGCCCTGCTCTTCGCCGCTCTCCGTGGTGACCACGTACGCTATCGCCCTCACCAGGGTCCGGTCTGAAAGCGCATCTTTGAGCACATTGGTGAAGTTCACCTTCGCTTGGTATAAGTTCTTTGCGCTATGGTAGAGATTTTGAGTATCAATAAAAATACCTACGCGCTGCGCTTGATGTTTTATTACAGCCATGAAAATGGGTGCCGGTCGGTCATACTGCCGCCAAGCACATGAAATAGTAAAAAGGCTACAATACAGTGTAGCACTGACCGAGCATGGCGAAAGCGCCGAGCTACTTTTTAAGGTCGAGCTTCTTGAGGAGCGCGGAATATTTGCGCTTGTCCTTCGTCTCGAGGTATTTGAGGTGCGAGCGGCGGTCCGCCACCATGCTCAAAAGCCCACGGCGAGAGTGCAGATCCTTGGGGTGTTTCTTTAGGTGAGCGGCTAGCTCGTTTATTTGCTTCGTCAAAAGGCCAACCTGCACCTCCGGTGAGCCGGTGTCGGTGTCATGGCGGGCGGTTGCCTTGACTACGTTTTCTTTCTTTCGCTTGGTCAGCATATAGCTATCTTAGCACATATTGACAAAAAATGCAAGTGTTTCATTGCAGTGCGAGAGCTATCGAAAAACCATTGCTTTTCGCCACTTTTCTCACTCTCGGGCTTCCGCTGGTTTGCGGCTGATTCGAGAGCATTTCCCGGACACGCCCCGGAGTACGAACGCGAGACCTTTCCATTTATCGAGGCGGATGAGATCGGCGGCTCAAAACCCGAGCAAAAAGGTCTTGCAAAAAGGTCTTGATAGACAGATGGCAGATAGAACGAGGGGCAGCTTCTGGCCGAAGGCTGCCCCGTGTTCTTCCCCGTCTGTGGGCTCGGGGAAGAATTGTCTACATAGTATACCATTCAGTTTACCTGTCAAGCTTGCTAGGCGCACTTCCATGTGGCACAAGCTGGTACTCTGCCTGTGCCGCTTTGGGGTATAGCGGATTTTGACGTATCCACACTCTTGTAGTACCGTATGTTTGCCCCGTGGGGCCGACTTTCTTTTCCCGGCCTTGCGGGGCTCTGTGGGAAAGGAAAGCAAATGAGAAAGCGTGCACGAAGAAACATAGCCGCTGTGGTGGTGTTTAGCGCAGCTCTGGCCGGCTGCGCGGGCACAGTTTCACCCGAGCGGTACACTTATGGCGGTGAGCCCGTCGGATACTATGAGGTGCCGTGGCGACCCTTGCCACTCACCTTCACGTGGCCGGATGTACCGGCCCAGTATAGAATCTAGGCGAGCGTCTGCCTACCCCGCCGGAGCGATCCGGCGGGTTTTTTGTGCCCCAACAACGAGTTTGGGTGTCGGTGCTGATTGTGCGACACTGTATGTATGGCCCCCGTACAAAAAAACGAGCTTGCTGCGCTCAAGCAGGAGTTCCTGGAATATATAGAGATAGAACGCGGTCGCGGCATCAAGACGGTAGAAAATTATGACCGCTACCTCACGCGTTTTCTGCTGCACACCAAGGTGCTTCGCCCGCGTGATATTACCGAGCAAATGGTGCGTGAGTACCGCCTCTGGCTCAACAGGCAGGAAGCAAGGCCGGTAAAGGGCCGTTCGGCAAACACCCTTAAGAAGAACACGCAAAACTACCACCTCATAGCCCTACGCGCCTTTCTTAAGTATTTGCGCAAGCGCGGGGTCACATCGCTTGAGCCCGAGCGGATAGAGCTCGCGAAGGTCGGAGAACGCTCGCTTGATCTGCTATCAGGCGCTGAGCTTGAGCGATTACTTAAGGCGGCGGGTACGTCGGACTTGCGCGGGCTGCGCGACACAGCCATACTCCACCTGCTTTTCTCGACAGGCCTGCGTGTGTCGGAGCTGTGCGGTCTGGACGCCGACCTGGACCTGTCGCGAGACATGCTCTCTGTCCGCGGAAAGGGAGAAAAGGTGCGTGTGGTGTTCCTTTCTGATGAGGCGCGCGCTGCTGTGGCCGCGTGGCTAAAGGCCCGCAAAGACATGTGCGATGCCCTTTTTGTGCAGCTTGGCCCCCGCGCCAAGGCCCAAGGCCATACACGCCTTACGCCACGTAGCGTACAGCGCATCATCAAGTACTACGCCGCCAAAGCGGGCATTACGCGCAAAGTGACGCCGCATGTGCTCCGCCATGCATTCGCGACCGACCTCCTGGAAAACGGCGCGGATTTGCGCTCCGTGCAGGCGCTCCTGGGCCACGCGAGCATATCCACCACGCAGGTATACACCCACGTCACCGACGCACGCCTGCGCGAGGTGCATCGGCAGTTCCATCATAAAAAGGCAAAATAGGGCGGATAGCAAAAAGGCGCGGATGTTTCCATCCGCGCCCGCGTAGCTGCTATTCAACTGCCTCCACCGTGAGCCGCAATCGTTTCCCGCAGTGTGCCAATGCGCGCGCGAGTCTTCCCACGAACGGCCCATCCATGGGAGCTTTACCGGCCTCAAGCAGCCGCAGATAGTCTGGACTCCAGCCCGCGACTTGGGCAACCTCCTCCAATGAAAGACCTGCTTCTGCTCTTGCTAGCCGCACAAGCATACCTGCGTGTAAAACGGCGTCCGCCACCATGTATCCGGGCATTTTTAGCACGCTTTTCAAATGTTCATGGATAGCAGCATCTTTGGCAGTCACTGGCGTACCTCCTTTGCAGACGTCCGTACTCATCGGAGCCAGAATAGGTATAGCACATCGCGCTAGCACATCAAAACACACCACTAGACACCAAGGTCTTCGCGAGCAAATGTGTAAGCCCATGTTTTACGTGCAAATGAGTGCGAGGTAGGAAAAAGGCGCGGATGTTTCCATCCGCGCCCACAACAGACTTATTGGCGCTGCTACTCGGCGCTGAGAACGAGTCGCTGCCCGCACATGTGAAGCAGTACGGCGAGTTCCTCTACTCGCGGCGCGCGCTTGGCTGTTCCATTTTCGAGCGCCATCAGATAGAAGCGCCCACACTTTGCGCGCCGTGCGATCTCCTCAATGGAGAGACCGGCAGCTTCACGTGACGAGCGCACAAGCTCGCCAGCCCGCACAATTGCCCGTGCCCCGTGAAAACTTGGGCGGTGCTCAAGTGTGCCCGCTAGCTGAGCAATAGTGCTTGCTCGGTCGGGGAACTGCATAACTGACATGGGTTTTCTTACCTTTCCTACCGTTGTTTCGACCGTCTGTATTATTACACAGTACTTGACTACCGTCAATATTAGCGGGCGGTAAATGCTCACACCCCGTCGTCCCTGCGCTTCGCCCCGCCGTAGCTCTCGGAGCGAGGGGGGGCCCGCAGGCGAAGCAAACCAGATTTTTAGCTATTTTTGCACGGCACGCACTGGA
Source organism: uncultured Candidatus Saccharibacteria bacterium (assembly GCA_964459635.1). Classification (GTDB taxonomy): domain Bacteria; phylum Patescibacteriota; class Minisyncoccia; order Phycocordibacterales; family UBA12088; genus CAYWMQ01. The sequence continues at coordinate 7,225 of CAYWMQ010000038.1, forward strand.
TTGCCGCGTCGCTATGGCCTCACTTCACTTCAGAATACCTCAGACGGGGTAGTTCGGTTCGTGGCACTTTATGGGGGCGTGAGCTGCTACTTTCCACTTGAGCGTACTTTGCAAATCGAAACCCATCTGTGCACTTGAGTGCTATAGTATCCCCATGAAACTCATATCGTGGAACGTAAACGGTTTGCGGGCAGTCCACAAAAAGGGCGCATGGGCTGATGTGCTGGCGCTCAACGCGGACATACTGCTCCTCCAGGAGACCAAGTCGGAGCCGCTGCAGCTCCCTGCCGAGGTGCGAGCTCCCGAGGGCTACCACGCATTTTTCAACTCCTCACAGAAGCGCAAAGGATACAGCGGTGTGGCACTTTATTCCAAGACCGAGCCTATATCTGTGCGGTACGACATGGAGGGCGAGCTACATCTTAATGAAGAAGGGCGGCTCATAGAGGCAGAGTTCGGGGACCTCCTGGTATACA
>CAYWMQ010000039.1:0-4537 GCA_964459635.1 uncultured Candidatus Saccharibacteria bacterium
CAACAAGCACTGCCGGCAAGTGTCGAACAGGGAAGCTCACAGTAGTACTACATGCTATATGTTTAAGGACGAACAAGGTAAATGGCACGTGCTTTTCTCGCTCATCTATCTAGCGCTTGCGTTCGCGCTCTACCTCCTGCTCGCTCGCGAAGGGGTCCCACACGCCATTTCGCTTTTTGACGTGACTCTCTTGGCACTCGCGACGTTTCGCCTCACTCGTCTTTTTGTCTACGATTCCATCACGCAGTTCGTTCGGGACCTCTTTCTTGTGGTGCAGCCTGGCGTACCGGACGGAGAGCTTGTCCGCGAGAAGCCTACGCACGGCCCGCGCCGTACCTTGGCGACACTCCTCGGTTGTCCTTGGTGCTTCAGCGCATGGCCTGCGCTTCTGCTTACCTGGCTCTATTTCTACACACCCCATGCGTGGTTTTTCATCCTCGTCATTGCACTCTCCGGCTTGGGCGCAGTGCTCCAGGTGGCGGCCAACCTCCTTGGATGGAGTGCTGAGTTCAAAAAGCGCACCGTGACAGGTGCGCAGGGTGGGGGACAGCATTCGGGGACGTGCGGGTGAGCTAGCTATCAGCGAAAAGGACGGCTGTGCATGTGCACAGCCGTCCGAAAATCAACTCGCGCGCTTCAGTGCACGCTCCGTGTGGGCGTAGTACGCCCGTACTTCCGCCTTGGTGGTACCAAAGAGGTCTCGCTGCACTCGCCAGTCGATGCTGAAAGCGGCAATCCAAGGGATAGCGTTCGCCAACACGATGAGCCACCACAGTTCCTTAAACGCGTGGTGAAACGCGTCCGGCACCCCGAGTGCGATCGCGAGCGTAAAGTAAGCTACGCCAGCGATCAACGTCAAAGTGGTGATTCGCGCGGCGTCTGCGGCGCTTGCGTCCGCAAAGTCGCTGCCAAGTCTCGGTTTGTTTTCCATGTACCCCTCCTCTGTGTGAGTGTGGAAAGACGCTGTAAGGTGCTTGAGTACTTCTTGCAAACCTCAGCTAACTTTGCGTGTTGACGTACGTAGTATAGAAGTCACGCCGGATCTGTTGGAGGCGACGGCGGTAACTCCAGTAGATAATCCAGTTTGGTACGGGTACAGCGCACGGTATCAGGTAATAACCCCATGCAACCGGCTCTGCACCGAACACGTCAATTGTTACGATGGCCGCAAGGAGTGCCACCGCAGTAAAGGTCAAGCCCCATGCAATGCTTCTGGGGCGACTCTGCGAGTGAGCACACCTGTGAGCTATCCTGTCGATGGAGGTCACGTTCTTTTCCTTTTAGCCATAAACCTACCGGCAGGGTACAGCTTATGCCAAGATAAATCAACATCCACTGGGTACAACAACTATCGAAGCAGTATATTTTTGCGGACGTGCTAATTGATGGCTTATATCCTAGCTATTTCGGACGAATCTTTTTGAGCAATCAAAAATGCTTGACATTTATCGCTGATGTGCTCTACTACACATTAGAGGTTGGGTCCTTGGTTGAGCCATGACGGGGCCAAGGCAGGACAGCCCAACGCTCTTTATATCAGTGTATGTAGTATGTTAGCAACTGGAGGTAGGCACGAAATACCCAGGGTCACCTGGGCTCGTGAAATGACTACAGGCTGACTTCATCACGTACCACCAAAAAAAGGGAATCGCGCCACAGAGGCACCCGGGAGTTACGGACGTTTGCTGGCTCAGCCAAATGAGCAGAAACATATCCCCTCCCCGCCAACAGGCGCTACGCCATCGGCGTTCCCATGAGGGGCCAGATCTTCGGACTGGCCCCTTTTACGTATCTTAACGGCCAGTTCGCGTGCATAGGCCTTCGTATTACGAAGTAGCGTTGTAAACCCTAAGACAGCGGTTTGCTTTGACATTTTATGTTTCTTGTCTATACTCACTTTCATAGCCCCGGAGACAGCAGGTGCCGCAAGGCATAATATTCCAGCCTGCCGAGAGGTAACTCACTATGCGAACGGTCGGTTTTGCGTAGCTTCGGTGGCTCTTAGGAGCCATTATTGCGTTTTAGGACGACTTCTGGATTGCTTCGCTACACTTCGTTGCGCTCGCAATGACGGAGGGTGAGCAGTGACGTTGCGTTCAAAATCGCTAACAAGATCAGTCATGGCCGTTACAAAACAAAAGAAGGAAGAGATACTCGCGAAGGTAGACGCAGCACTCGCGGACGCAGAGTCTGTGGTGTTCGTCAACTTCAAGGGACTCACTGTGGCGGAAACGCAGGAAATGCGCGCCAAGCTCAGGAGCGAGGGCGTCTCGTACGCCGTTGCGAAAAAGACGCTCGTAAAGCGTGCACTTGCCGCAAAGCAGTACGAGGGTGAACAGCCGGCACTCACGGGCGAGCTTGCTATCGCGTGGGGTGCAGACCTCGTAGCTCCCGCACGCGAGGTGCAGGAGTTCGTAAAGAGCACCAAAGACAAGGTTGCCATCATGGGTGGCGTGTTCGAGGGGCGCTACATGAACGCGGCAGAGATGACCGAGATCGCAAGCATTCCATCGATGCTCCAGCTTCGAGGTATGTTCGTGAACCTCATCAACTCGCCGATACAGCGCTTCGCTACGGTGCTTGACCGCATTGCGGAGAAGCGTGCATAGCACGCGTATACGGGAAACGTATACGGGGTTCGTATACGCGACTTACCACTACCCACTAATCACCAGAAAACATGGCAGACGACGACACAAAGCAGGAGGTTACTGAAACTCCCGCTGAAGAGACCAAAGAAGAGACGGCAGCCCCGGCTGCAGAAGAAGAGGCATTTGAGGTGCCTGAGAAGTTCAAGAAGCTTGTCGAGCAGGTAGAGAGCATGAGCGTGCTCGAGCTCCATGAGCTCGTGAAAGCACTTGAGAAGCGCTTCGGCGTGTCCGCAGCAGCTGTAGCTGTTGCAGGCCCTGCAGCGGCAGGACCCGCGGAGGAGGAGAAGTCCGCCTTCACTGTGGAGCTTACCGACGGCGGTGCACAGAAGATCGCGGTCATCAAGGTTGTGAAGGAAGTGCTCGGACTCGGTCTTAAGGAGGCTAAGGATATGGTCGATGGCGCCCCGTCGGTCCTTAAGGAAAACGTCGCCAAGGAGGAAGCCGAGGAGCTCAAAAAGAAGATCGAAGAGGCGGGCGGCAAGGTCACGCTTAAATAAGCAAGCTTGCCACTCGCAGAGCAAAAGCGGCCAAATGGCCGCTTTTGTGGTATACAGTAGCGGAATAGTACCGGAGGACCATGAGATGCCCACCCCCGACCCACTTGCGGAAGACCGTGAGGTACCGGACATAGCAGAACGGCACCCGTTTCTCGCGCTGGTACTCTGCGTAGCACTGTTCGCAGCCGCGTTCGCACCACTTTTCGGCGGCTGGTAACTGCTCAGACCATCGGCCTTGCCCAAGCGCAAGGCCGATACTGCTGGATGGGCGGTCGGATAGCGAGTACAATATCTGCCGTATGCACGATTTGGGAAAGCTGTTCGGTTCGCCCGCCCGCGTGCGCCTCATGCGGCTTTTTGTGTTCAGCCCCGACTTTGTGGGTGATCGTGATGCGGTGGCGCTTCGGATACGCTGTGCGCCTGCTGTGGCTACGCGTGAGCTCACCGCACTCGCGCGAACAGGGCTCATTCGGCGGCGCACTTTTTTCAAGGAAACAGGCCACGCCGGGCGGCTGCCCAAGAAACGCCGCGCCATAGGCTGGACGCTGGACCCGGCGTATAGTTTTCTGACACCTCTGCGCGCCTTTCTGACCGACACGGTGGCTGTCTCACACGAAGATGTGCGCAAGCGGCTCCGACCGGCCGGAGCGCTGCGCTTATTGGTGCTCACCGGCATCTTCACGGGCACGCGCGAAAGCGCACTCGACATGCTGATCGTTGCGGACAAGCTTAATGAGCAGGCGCTCGGCACAGCTATACGGCATCTGGAGGCGGATTTTGGGAGAGATATTCGCTATACGGTGCTCACCACAGAGGAGTACCTCTTCCGCAAACGTGTTCGCGACAAGCTCATCCGCGACGTGCTTGATTTTCCACATGCGCTCGTCATTGATAGAGTGCCGTCGGCGTAAGTAATGCATGGAGTCTTTTCGCTGTCCGTGGGTGGTGCGTGGATCGCACGTACCATGAGCTCGTACACAGAATGCTAGGGGTGGGCTCTGGTACATGTCGGCGTACCGCACATGATGTCATCGCGGGAGGGCGGGAAAAAGCCCCCGATAGAGCCATTTAGTGGTTCTCGGGTAGCATGGTATAGCACGTCACAAGCCTTTCTATGTTGTTTCATGCTGTGGATTTGACAAGGTTTTTCTAGCGTATATACTTACGCTCACACGTATGGAAGGACTTACTAGCGTAACGGGTATGCGGATCGGATAGCCGGGCTTGCTAGATGCAGCCATCCGAGCCGCCCGAGAAGCGGCCTTTGTTTTTCCGCCACACTGCCTCACGGGACAATGGAGCGGGGAAGCAACGGGAGATCGCGGCTGTACGACTGACCATTGACAACTTCATACCTAAAAAATCCTGGAGGCGCGGGTGCCTCTGGGT
>CAYWMQ010000039.1:4637-7543 GCA_964459635.1 uncultured Candidatus Saccharibacteria bacterium
TGCATACACTAGTCCGGTAAGCGTTAGCGTTTAGCGCGCCGGACACAACAGGTCGCATCGCAGAGCGATGCGAGAATGAGGAACGGTATGAGAATGAGGGAGTCGACCTTTGGTCGGCCGGTCCGCCTACGGCGGGCGCGTCCCCATTCGCATTCCCATTCCCATACTCGCACTCGCGCACGAGTGCGACTAAGCGGTTGTTAGGTTTCCTGACAGGAGACCTAAGGGCATACGGTGGATGCCTTGGCTTGAAGAGGCGATGAAGGACGTGGCACGACTGCGAAATGCTTCGGGGAGGTGTCTAGCAACCTTTGATCCGGAGATATCCGAATGGGGAAACCCCATCGAGCAAACCTCGATGACTCCGTCTTTACGGCGGAGAGCGAACCCAGGGAATTGAAACATCTTAGTACCTGGAGGAAAAGAAACCAATACACGGACTTTTTACTGTGGTGGCGTCCATTGTCGCTACGGTAAAAAGTCTCGGCATTTCCTTAGTAGCGGCGAGCGAAACGGAAGGAGCCCAAACCGGTCGCATCATGGTGTGCATGATGCGCGGGAATGGGAATGTGTATGGGAATGGGGTTGCCCGCCTACGGCGGGCCATCGTGCCGGCGAAGCCGGTCCCTCATTCTCATTCACATTCCTCATTCTCGCATCATGCGTAGCATGATGCGACCGGGGTTGTAGGGCGACGGCGTAGGCAACTAGGAGAGTGATAAAATGTCTTCGTTAGCGGAACGCGTTGGAAAGCGCGGCCCCAGCGGGTAACAGCCCCGTACGCGAAAACGAATACGTCTCTCTTGTCGTCGTACCTGAGTAGCGCGGGACATGAATAGCTTGCGTGAATCCGGGTGGACTAACACCCAAGGCTAAATACTCTTCAAGACCGATAGTGAACTAGTACCGTGAGGGAAAGGTGAAAAGAACCCCGAGAGGGGAGTGAAATAGAACTGAAACCGTATGCTTACAAGGAGTCGGAGCGGGTGTGCCTCATTGCATTCGGCAACCTAAAGTCAAAAGTAAAAAATCAAAAGTTAAAGGTACAAGTCAAAAGTAAAAAGTTGTCGCGACAGCGACACCACACTTTACTTTTGCCCTTTGAATTTTGCCTTTTGAATTTAGGATGCAGCCGAGTGTAGCGAGGCGCATCCGTGACGGCGTGCCTATTGAAGAATGAGCCTGCGAGTTTACGCATGCGGCTGCCTAAGGGGTGACCCCCGGAGGCATAGGGAAACCGAGTCTGAATAGGGCGAACATATAGTCGTACGCGTAAGACCCGAAGCGAGGTGAGCTTACCATGGGCAGGGTGAAGCGGCTGTAACAGGCCGTGGAGGCCCGAACCGGTTGATTGTACAACGTCATCGGATGACCTGTGGTAAGGAGTGAAAAGCTAATCGAACCTCGCAATAGCTGGTTCTCTCCGAAATAGCTTTAGGGCTAGCGTCGTGTGTTCCTTCCGGGGGTAGAGCACTGGAAGGTCTGAATAGGGAGAAATCTCGTCAGACCTATCAAACTCCGAATACCGGAAGTCAAAAGCACGGCAGTCAGAGTGTGGGGGCTAAGCTCCACTGCTCAAAAGGGAAACAGCCCAGACCGCCAGTTAAGGTCCCCAAATTCATGCTCAGTGCATCGCAAGGAGGTGGGGTTTCTGTGACAATCAGGAGGTTGGCTTAGAAGCAGCCATCCTTTAAAGATAGCGTAACAGCTCACTGATCCAGAGACCCTGCGCCGAAGATGATCGGGGCTTAAGCATGATACCGAAACTGCGGATTGGCGCATCTCACTTTCGTTCGATGCGGGTATGGGAATGCGTATGAGAATGAGGGGGCCGACCTTCGGTCGGCCGGTCCGCCTACGGCGGACACGTCCCCATTCCCATTCCGTTCCCCATACCGCACCGAGCTAGAGTGAGGTGCGTCAGTGGTAGGAGAGCGTTCCGTTCTGCGATGAAGCCAAAGGGGAAACCCATGGTGGAGCGTACGGAAGTGAGAATGCAGGTGCGAGTAACCGCAATGCGGGTGAGATCCCCGCACGTCGAAATCCCGAGGTTTCCTTGGCCATGGTGATCAGCCAAGGGTTAGTCGGGCCTAAGCCGATCCCGAAAGGGGGAGGCGATGGACAGATGGTTAATATTCCATCACCTCTCTATGGTGCGAAGGAGGGACGGAGCGTTGTAGTTCGGGCGACTTATTGGCTTGTCGTCCGTGCCGTGAGGAAGGTGCTTAGGCAAATCCGGGCACCTCACTTTAATGTGGTTTCCAAGCGGAGCGGGAAGCTGGCGGCCTCGGCCAACGGCAATCCGAATGAGCACGCTTCCAAGAAAAGCTTCTAAGCTCTAACTATAGAGAGACCGTACCGCAAACCGACACAGGTGGGATGGTCGAGAAGACCAAGACGAACGAGTGACTGCTCCCCAAGGAACTCGGCAAAAAATCGGCCGTAACTTAGGGATAAGGCCTGCCGGTCGCATCGTGTGCAACACGATGCGAGGATGAGGAAGGGAATGAGAATGAGGGCGCCGACCTCTGGTCGGCCGGTCCGCCTACGGCGGACGCGTCCCCCTTCCCATACACATTCCCATTCCCGAGCATCGCGCTTCGCACGATGCGACCGGCCGCAGCGAAAGATTGCCTGACGACTGTTTACCAAAAACACAGCTCCCTGCGAACTCGTAAGAGGATGTATAGGGGGTGACACCTGACCAATGCCAGAAGGTCAACCAGTGCTGGTTCTGGCACATTGTGGACACGAAGTATTAAGTAGAAAGTAGAAAGTAGAAAGGGGACATCGCTGTAGTGGGTCCTTTCTACCTTCTACATACTACTTCCTACTCCTCGCTTCCAGAATGTGCTAGAGCTGGGCGCTGTAAGCCCTGGTCAATGTCGGCGATAACTATAATCGTC
>CAYWMQ010000040.1:0-4703 GCA_964459635.1 uncultured Candidatus Saccharibacteria bacterium
CCCTCCCTCAGCCCCGAACCCCTCCCCGACCTCGACCTCCATGCTGTCACCCCCGATGGTCGCCACATCGGCATGAACTACGACACGGGTGAGTACGAAAACCAGATAGAAGGCTCAGTGAGCTCGGGTGACCTTGTGGCCGACGAAGAGTGGATATTCGTGCCCGCCCATGACCCCGCACGTTTCTACGTATCCGCACGCGACACGCAAGACTTCTTTGACGCACACCCCGACCTTGCCGCCAGTATCACGGACAAGAGCGATGCGTATGAGCTCTACCCGCGCATCATTGATCCTGAGTCAGGCATCTATACGGGAACCATCCAGCTCAATGAGAGCATCAATCCCGGGCAGGAGGTCTCGTACTCAATCGCGGTACCCGCAGGTACCACTACGCCCACACTGGTCCCACCCGATACCACGCCGCCCTCTGTGCCCGCAAAGCCCGCGTACACCTCCTCCACCTCCACCGTGACCCTCATGTGGCCCGCGAGCACGGACACCGGCACAGGGGTAGCGTACTACACCATCTACCGCAACGGCACCGCGATAGCGAGTACGTCGGCGCTCACATACACCGACCGTGGACTCATACCCGGCACCATATACAGCTATGCGCTTACCGCAACAGACTACGCGGGCAATGCCTCGGGCAAGTCTCCCGTGCGGTATGCGTTCACGAGCGCCATTCCGCTCACCATCTCACTGACGGCATCCAGCACGTCCATCGCAAGTGGCAGCTCCGCCACGCTCACGTGGGCGGTCTCGGGCTACACCACCTGCACCGCCTCGGGTGGCTGGCAAGACCCGATACCGCTTTCCGGTACACGCATTGTGTCACCTGCGACCACCACCACGTACACGCTCACCTGCTTGTCAGGTGGGGCGAGCGGTACTAATAGTGTTACCGTCACCGTGCAGTGATAGGGCACGCAAACGCCCTGCACGGAGCGGGGCGTTCGTGTGTCGTCATGCACTCTGAACTGTACACTCCAAACTCAAAACTAACGTTACGGCTGCAGCGCATCTTCCACGCGTCCGTCCACCGAAATAACGACCTCGCGCACCGTGGGGAACTGCTTGAGCGTCTCGGTAACCTGTGCGCGTATCGCTTGTACGCGGCATGAGCCGCCCACCGCGCGCTCCATGTCCGCGCCGAAGTCCACCTTTGCCACGCCATCTACTATGGTGAGTGTATTGAGCGGCACGTTCTCGTTGAGTGCGGTCTTGTAGCCCTGTGCTTCTTCTTCCGTACTCGGACCTTTAAGCAGCTCGGTAAGTGCGGCGCGTCCCACGCCGGGCACTTTCTCCACGGTACGCGTGACGGGGTACACTTTGCCACAGTCGAGCATGTCCGGGTCACGTTGTGTGTTCTGGAAGAACGCCTGCACCTCCATGGTGGTGGGTGCTTCCGGTGTGAGCGTAAGAGGTACACGTACGGATGCTGCATTTTCGGGCAGACCGGACGGGTTGTCGCGCTCCAGTATGAGCGTGGCCGGCCCGCTCTGTGGCTCCCACGTGAGCTCCGCGGTAAACGGCACGAAGTCCTCAGTCATCCACTCTCCCTTTGCTGTAGCTATGCCTTGTGCGAGGACGAGGCCGGACGCGTCCTCCAGTCGAACAGGGAAGGAACCCTCAAAGTACCATGTACCGCGCGCCTCACCCTCTATGGCAAGTGGGCTTCCGACCGTTTCACCTACGCGTGGTGTCACGAGACGTACGCGTTCATCTGTGGTACCCACCTGCGGGGTCTCTGTGGGCGCCGCCACAGACTCGGTAAAGGTGACACGATCAGGTGTGGTACATGTGCGCGGTGCGGTATCGCTCACCGCATATCCGGCCGCCTCGCACTCACTGAACGAGGTGACTGTGGGGCCGCTCGGGCGCGTGGCGAAGAAATACAGACCCGCGCCAAGTACGACGAGTACAAGAAACATGAGTATGGCTATGGTTGGTCGCATAGAGGTGAATTAGTACGTACTAATATGTGTAGTATGACATACGCACCCCGTATACGGAATGCGCCTGCCTGCCGGCGAGGCAGGTATACGGAATTCGTGCCGTTTTGCCCCATACGATTTCCCCATACGGTCGCCCGGACGGTATACTGTACACATGCACTACATCATCAGACTTATCGTCACGATGCTCGCCGCCCTCGGCGTACTGTTCCTGCTGCAGATAGCCGTACTCGCGTACCTCTGGTACGCCGATCCGTTAGAGCTTCGTCCGGTCATACTACAGCTCGTGGGCAGGACTGCGCACACTGAGGAACGCGGCGACACGGCCGATGCGCACCCGCTCCTTGACGCAGAGCAAGAAAGCGCACTCCAAGCGCTTGGCGTGGACCCCGCCACTCTCCCACGCACACTCAGTCCCGAACTCGTCGCGTGCTTTCGGCGCACACTGGGCGATGCGCGCGTAGATGCGATACAAGGAGGCGAGCGTCCCACGGCGGCAGACCTTTTTGATGCACGTTCGTGCCTATAGGCACCGTGCACAGCGATACGAAATGAGGGAGCCGTGTATGTGCGGCCCCCTTCGGTGGAGTGTGATGTTGTGCCACGCTAGTGGATCTGCTCGTTGAACGGTACCAGCGATTTCTTGTCTTTGAGAAAGAACCACATAAGGAACACGAAATCCATTTCACCGAACTCGTGCTCGGCCCCATAGAGCGCGAGGTTGATCTCAAAGAAAGCCCATAGATCTTCGTGTGTGACCATTGCCACCTCCTTCACTCACTTGCATTGAAGCATAATGAGACGCACATGACAAATATAATCGAATGTGGTACAATATAGTTATGCCTAAAGCTACCACCGATACCTATATTTACGGCCGTCATGTGCTTGAAGAAGCGCTTGCCCGCGCTCCCGATGCGGTGCGTCACGTATATATCGTGAAAGGCTCGCGCCATGAATCATTGAGTGCGCTTCTTACCGAAAAGAAGATCCCCTTTGAGCGCTGTGCAGAGGGGCACCTGCCGGGCGACATACGTGAACACGCCGTGCACCAAGGTATTGTGGCGCTCGTCGCGGCGGGGAAGCTCACGAAGCCCTATAAACCCTGGATAGAGAGCCTTGTGGTCACGCCTGATACCTCGCTCGTCGTCCTCGGCGAGCTCACTGACCCTCAAAACGTCGGGAGCATCATACGCTCCGCAGCGGCATTTGGAGCTGCGGCAGTCTTGCTGCCGGAGCATCGGCAGGCGCAGATCACGGGCACGGTGGTGAAGGTGTCAGCCGGCATGGCATTTACCGTACCGCTCATTTCGATCGGTAATGTGAACACGGTGCTGCGCGACCTGAAGGAACGGGGATTCTGGATATACGGTCTTGCGATGGAAGGTACGAACCCGATAGACCGTGAGGTCTTCGACGCACCTGCGGTATTCGTGGTCGGTGGTGAGGGGGAAGGCTTGCGCGCCAAAACGGAAGAGACGTGCGACATTGCACTATCGATACCGATGGACCCGCGCTGCGAGTCGCTGAACGCTGCCACATCGCTCGCGGTGACACTCTACGCGTGGAGCGCGTCAAGGCGGGGTGGTAGGCGTGGAGTAGCGTGACATGCGATGGCTAGGTACTCGCGCCGGGTGTGAGCACACCAAGAAAAGAAACGAAAAGCAACGCTCGCACTGAGCGCATACCCACACACCTGCGCGAGCGAGTGTGTTTTTTGCTCACCTGTGGTAGGCTGTGACACATGCAGATAGCAGCAGTACTCGCTCGTGAAATTTTGGACTCGCGCGGCAATCCCACCGTGGAGGCTGATGTGGTGCTGGCAGATGGTACCTACGGTCGCGCGGCGGTGCCCTCCGGCGCTTCGACTGGCACCCACGAAGCGCATGAGCTTCGCGATGGCGTGGCGGAGCGTTACCGTGGATTTGGGGTGGAGCATGCTGTGGCAAACGTGAACACGGTGCTTAGAGAGGCACTCGTCGGTCTCGATGTGACCAATCAGGTGCTGCTCGATCGCACGATGCTTGAGCTCGACGGCACACCCACTAAAGAACGCTTGGGTGCCAACGCCATCTTGGCCGTTTCGCTTGCGGCTGCCAAGGCCGCAGCTGCGTCACAGGCACTTCCACTCTTTGCATATTTGCAGACACTATCACGGGCGCAGAGGTCGGCAGTGCTCCCACTTCCCATGTGCAACATCATAAATGGGGGTGCGCATGCTGCGGGCTCAAGCGACATTCAAGAGTTCATGATCATTGCGCAGGGTGCGCTTACCGTACGCGACGCGATACGCATGCAGGCGGAGGTGTTCCATGCGCTCGGAGCGGAGCTCAAGGAAGCGGGCTTGCCGCGCACGGTCGGTGACGAGGGCGGTTATGCGCCTAGGCTTACGGGCGGCAACCGCGAAGCGCTTGAGTACATTTCACGCGCAGTGGCGCGCGCCGGGTACGACTTTGGTCAAGACATAGTCTGTGCGCTTGACGTGGCCGCAAGCGAGCTAACGGACGGAGAAGCGTACCGCTTTGCTTCGGAAGACCGTTCGCTTTCGCCGGAAGACCTCGTCAATTTTTACGACGAACTTGCCCGCGAGTTTCCTATTGTGTCCGTTGAGGACGGGTTGGGTGAAGAGGACTGGACCAACTGGCGGCACATGACCGAAGCGCTTGGTAGGCGCATGCAGCTTGTGGGCGACGACCTCCTTGTCACCAATGTAGAGCGACTGACACGCGCCATACGCGAGGG
>CAYWMQ010000040.1:4803-7391 GCA_964459635.1 uncultured Candidatus Saccharibacteria bacterium
ACCGGTCTCGGTGCGGTAGGTGTGCGCTACCTTGAGCGTTACCTCGCGGAGCACGGCCGCTCGGCGGTCAATCTCGATGCCGACCTCTACCCGTACCGGGAGCGAAAAACCTTCCAAGCAACCGTGGCACATGCGGCAGGTGTGCTCGTCCCTGCGTCCCGGCTCGACACAGAGAGCACGTATGAGGAGCTTGCCGCACTGCTTGGGAAGCCTTTCATTGCCAAAGCGGATATTAGCTCGCAAGGGCGCGATGTATTTTGCGTGGATTCGCCTGAAGTGCTCAAAGCCATACGTGCGCGTGCGGATACGCATGAGTTTTTTTTCCAAACATTCATCCCGCACGAGCATGACTGTCGGGTGCATGTGGTGGGCGGACGTGCCGTGGGTGGCTATGCGCGTGTGGCCGCAAAGGGGGACTTTCGCACCAATGTGCACTTGGGTGCGAGTATGCACCGGCTCTCTGCTCTGCATCGCGATGCTCTCTTTCCGCTTGCGGAACAACTTGCGACCAAGCTCGATCTTGCTATCTGTGCCGTTGACTTCCTGCCGCATCGCAAGACGGGAGACGTGTATTTCGGCGAGGTGAACAGCAACCCGGGATGGTGTGCAGCCGATGCCGCTTTCACAGGGCTTGACGTAAGTGAGGCCGTCATTGACTACTTTGAGGCGCTGGCACATGGCATGGTATGAATGAGCTTATCCGAAAAGCGATACATGTATCGGTGCTGGCGGCGCTTGCCGGCGCAGGGCTGCACTTTGGTGTGTCCGCTGTAGCCCTGCTTTGCATAAGCCTTTTTACGCTTTTTGCAGCCGTGCGTGTCACGCGCGTACGCACTCACGCGCATCGCGTGCCGCGCGTGTCGTACGGAGAGCTGTTTCTTCCCATCGGGGTGCTGGCTGCGGCGTACGGGGCGCTACCCCATGAGCCTGTCACGTACCTCTATGCGCTCATGACGCTCGCCTTTGCAGATACCGGAGCGGCGCTCATCGGAGCGCGTATGACGCGCGGCGTGTACAGGCCCTGGGGCGAGCGCAAAACGTATGCGGGTTCCGGTGCATTTTTTCTGCTCACGCTTGGGTGCGGTGCTCTGCTCGGGTTGCCTCTCTTCGCGAGCATGGTCACGGCACTCTGCGCTACGCTTGCGGAAGCGTTCTTCCCGCGTGGTTCCGACAACGCTGCCGTGCCGCTCGTTATCGTGGGTGTGCTCCATGTACTTCTCTGAATGAGTGCGCTGGGTACCCCGCGTGTTGGGCTTCGTGCGACCCTGCGCTATACTGCTTGGCATGGACTCACGCCTGCGCTATGCGCCTCTCCTCGCACTTGTGTTCGTGGCCATATGTGCCGCCTTTGCCGGCGGTGTGTTTGTGGGGAGCGAGCGCGTACCGGTAGTTGCGGCGGTGGAAGGCGTACTCCACAAAGACGGGGACCCGCTCAGTGCACCTTTCGCAGATGGGGTCGAGGCACAGGAGCCGACCGATTTCATGCCCTTTTGGCGCACGTGGAACACCCTTGAGCGCAAGTTCGTTCCTTTTGGCACAAGCACCGCTCTTGAGGTGAGTGATGAAAAAAAGGTCGAGCACGCGATCGCCGGCCTCGTGGCGAGCTATGGCGATCCGTACACCGTCTTTTTTCCAAAAGCGGAAGCGGAAGCTTTTAAGACGCTTGCGCGCGGCTCCCTTGAGGGTATCGGTGCCATAATAGGCGAGCGAGAGGGCGCGCTTATCATCGTAGCGCCGCTTGAAAGATCACCGGCAGCGCTCGCGGGCATACTCGCGGGCGACAGACTCGACAGCATTGACGGGGAAGCGACTACGGGATTCACGGTCGAGCGCGCAGTGGAGCGGATACGCGGACCCTCGGGCAGTACCGTGACCCTTGGCATTGCGCGAGGTGAAGAGCCGGTCAAGCCTATCACCGTGACGCGCGGCACCATCGTGATACCGTCTACGGCTACGGCCGTCGTGCGGAAAGCGGTACCACTCAGTAGTCCCGGCGAACCTGTGGCGAGCGGCACCTCGGAACGCACCGAAGAGCAAGACCTTTTTGTGCTCAAGCTGGTGAACTTTTCACAGACGAGCATCGACGCATTCAAGACATCCCTCCTTGAGTACCATGCGCGCGACGTGGATGCGCTCATCATAGACCTGCGCGGCAATCCCGGGGGCTATATGGACGCGGCAGTGGACATGGCGAGCTGGTTCTTGCCGGAGGGTGCGGTGGTGGTGCGCGAGTACAGCGGGCCGCAAAAAGTGGAGAAGATACACCGAAGCAGAGGTCATGCGCTCTTTGGTGCGGAGGTGCCACACATGATACTGCTCGTGGACAAGGGCACCGCGAGTGCGGCGGAAATACTGGCTGCGGCATTGCGCGAACATGGCCTTGCCACTATCGTGGGTACGCGCACCTTTGGCAAAGGATCCGTACAGGAGCTTGTGGATATCACGCCTGAGCTTGCGCTTAAAGTGACAGTTGCGCGGTGGTACACACCTGATGGCGTTTCCATATCGGACGGGGGCATCGTGCCCGACGTAGAGGTAAGCGGCGACGCTATTGCCGCCGCGACAAGCAGTGACCCCTGGCTCGACGC
>CAYWMQ010000041.1:0-7229 GCA_964459635.1 uncultured Candidatus Saccharibacteria bacterium
AGCTCTGCGATGGCATCCTCATGGATCTCCTCTATGTGCTTGATGAGTGCGCGCAATGTATTACCATGCGCCACTATAGCGACTGTTTTCCCGCCCTGCACGCGCGGCTCCACATGCTCCCGAAAGTGCGGGACCACGCGCGCGTGTACATCCTTGAGCGTCTCACCTTCGGGTATCGGGTGATCCCAGCTACGACGTATGCGGGTAAACTCCTCATCCCCCACGGCCTCGCGCACCTCCCATTTGTTCTTGCCTGTGTGGATGCCGTAGTGGCGCTCGTTGAGCGCTTCATGCGCCTCAAGCGGCAGCTCGCTTCCATGTGCGCGCAGGAGCTCCTCTGCCGTCTGGTGCGTGCGACGGAGCGCAGACACGTGCACGTGGTCGATGGTGATATGCCGTATGCGCTCGCCTGTTTTGCGCGCCTCGGCACGGCCCGTATCGGTGAGGCCCACGTCCGTCCAGCCGGTCCAAAGCCCGAGCTCGTTCCATGCACTTTGTCCGTGTCGTACGAGAATAAGGTGTGCCATGCCGGGACACTATAGCATAGAACGAAGTGACGAGAAGCGAGGCGCGAGTGGGTGAGTTCGTATACATTCACAGAACAAAGGGGTCACATGGACCCCTTTGTGCATTCTTACGACTTCTTATCTTTAGTCCGTGTCCGAATGCGCGACTTTCGCGATATGTTTCTGCCGCAATAGACACGTCTCTGCGGCCCCGCGAGCGCGTTGAGCGCTCGCACTGCGTCCCGCAACCAGTAACGGTCACGCGTGTCTATCATGAGACACGTAACGTCAGGGTCAAGCCACTGGTTGTTCAGTAAACTACCGATAACCCTGGGCTCACCCGGCCCAAAAAGTTGGTGGTACGCCGCGTGCAGTTTTCTGTCGACTCGCGCAAGATTTTTTGGGTCATCAGTGCCGCCAAGACAGCGGGGGCGCCGATGGTGTGTGGAGCTTGTACCCGGCCTTTCAACAGGACCGGAACCATCTTCTCCCGGCTCTTGACCCAGAAGCTCAAGAAGCATATGAGCTAGCGCAAGCGCTTTCTCTCTATCCGATGGACTCATCAAAAAGGCTCCCTGTACCTCCCCACAGAGTGCACCTTTCACACACAAACACAAGGGCTCTATGCAATACCCCGGCATGAGCCGGGGTATTGCTTCGGGGCGACTACCGGGAACTCTTTCCTTACAGGAACGGTACGTGCTTCGGGGCGACTACCGGGAATCGAACCCGGATCGAGGGCTCCACAAACCCCAGTGTTAACCGTTACACCATAGTCGCCATGGTGATACAGACGACGGATGCCGACTGTACGTGTGCGCGAGAGAGGACTCGAACCTCCACGGCCTTGCGGCCACTACCACCTCAAGGTAGCGTGTATAGCCAATTTCACCACTCGCGCATTCGTGTGTGATTCTCGTCTATTCTAAAGATTTTTTGGGCTTTTGCAAACTTTCTCGACAGGTGCGGCACGCTGTCTGCGTAGAACATGTGGTCGAACACTATACGTGCTTCGCGTTTGGCGTATCGGAGCTGCAGCAGATCATTACTTACGCTCACGTGCCCCGTTGCGCTCGTCAGTCGAAAAATTACTTGCTGCAGCCAGTGTACGAACACCATACTTGCAGAGGCCACTCCAAGGTAGAACAAGTAACTGTCGCGCCACCTCGGGTCCCAGTACGCATAGATACAACCATCACCATCCCAGCATCCGCGAAAAAAATCGAAGAAATACTCATCCGGAATTAACAGTGGTCCAATAGTCTTTGACTTCGCGGGTGTCAAACCGATCGACACGAGCCAAGCATGGAACAACACACTGCCGAACTCTACACGAGTGGTCGGCATTCCGCAGTAGCCACTGACCTTGGTTCCAATCTTGATGTGCTCAATACCTAAGGCGCGTTTGAACGTCTCAAGTTGCTCAGTGTCGTTTGACGTGAGCTCAACATGACGACCATCGCTCGAAAGACAACCATCAGACGCGAGCAGCCCCACGGCGTATGCAAGCTCGGGTCGCCATGTGGTATCAATCAATTGTTTCGGCTTAGGCCCACGCTTTCCCATACATGAAGTGTACATTCGTTCACCTCTCGATGAAAGCGCGCTATCCACAAAACCCGCGTGGGCGCGGGTTTGTTAGTCTTTCTTTTCTTCTGTTTCGGCCTCGGGTGCCGCGTCAGTCTCTGTGGGGGCTTCTGTCTGCTCTGTTGTCTCTTGTTCTTTGTCTTCCGTCTCCTTGTCCGCAGCAGCCTCTGCCTGCTCTGCCGCCACGCGCGCCTCTTCTGCCTTTGCTTCTTCTTCGGCCTTGGTAGCTTCGGCAGCTGCTTCTTTTGCGAGACGGTCCTTTTCAGCAATGTCACCCTCGATAGAGGCGCCAATCATGCGCGCATTGCGCATAGCGCGACGGATCTCCTTGGCAGCCTTCTCGCGTATGTAGTAGAGCTTCGCGCGACGCACCTTGGTGCGCTTCACAATCTCTATCTTGTCCACCATGGGGCTGTAGAGGGGGAACGTCTTTTCCACACCCACGCCGCTCGTCACCTTGCGTACGGTAAAGGTCGCTCCGGCTTCGGTACCATGCTTTACGGTAAGTACGAGGCCCTCAAACGCCTGAAGGCGTGTTTTGCCCTTTTCGTGAATTTTCTGCATGACCCGTACCGTGTCGCCCGGGCGCACACCAAGCTCCTTGCGCGCCGCAACGTTGACGGGGGATAGCACTTCCTGAACTCCTGCCATAGTGAGGGGTACTGTACCACATGGGTTTTACGGATGCAAATGAAATGCGCCGCCCGAAACGGACGGCGCACTTGCGACCTCACTAGAACGATTCACCTCGCTCCGCGAGGTCCGCGTATGCCTCAATAACGTCCGCGACTTCATAATTGCCCTTTGCTCGCTGCTCTGCCGCAATTGTGCGCGCCTCACTACCCTCCATGTGCTTGCGCCGCACGCGCCCTCGAACTTCTGATCCATCGGTCGGGTCGGACATCGTTTGCACTCCTTTTGTGTACAACGACCCTATGTATAGCATTTATTTAGGTTCTGTCAAAAGTGACAATGCCTCTGTAAAATCAGGCGGTAGCTGTGCCTCAAGCGCAAGAGTGCTGCCGCTCGGGTGTGTGAGAGTGAGAGAAAAGGCATGGAGCGCCAGTCGCGTGAAGCCGAGTGCAGGCCCCTTATCCGGCGCGTAGCGCTCGTCACATACGACAGGGTGGCCAATGGCCTTCAAATGCACCCGTATTTGGTGTGTGCGGCCCGTTTTGGGCTCAAGGTCGATATAGGTGAATGAGTTTTGAGATTGGAGTTTTGAGTTTGGAGATGATAGACCACCACCCACCACAAGTACAGAGTACCGGGTAACGGCGGGGCGGAGCTTGCCGCCTGCGCTCTGAGTGGCGGACCAAAGCCGGAAGTCTCTGCGCGACCGGCCTATGGGCCTGTCTATGGTACCGTGCGGCTCGCGTATGTCACCCCACACGAATGCACGATAGTGCTTTTCAATGCGTCTATCCTTGAACTGCTGCTTGAGAAATAAAAATGCCTCTTGTGTCTTGGCGAGCACAAGCACGCCGGATGTATCGCGATCCAAGCGGTGCACCACGCCGGGCCTGTCTATGACGGAGCCGTTTTGAAGCCGCATAGTCTCGCCCACGCCCACTATCTCGGGCCGCTCCTTACGCACCCAATCAGTCAAGACGGACACGTCCGTACGCCCGTCCTCATGCACCGCAAGCCCGGCGGGCTTATCCAGCGCAAGCAGGTGCTCATCCTCGTATAAAATGCGCATGTGTGTATAGTGGATGCAGAACAACACGAACGCAAGGAGTGCACGATGTTGCTCCCATTACCACGATCGCCGCGCTTTGCGGCGCGGAAGCCTTCCATCGTGATAGACGGATACGGCGATATCACCTACGCGCACCGTGTGCCTTTTGTGCGGCACGTACCGGGTCACCCGCTCTGTTTTCGGGGCCGTGAGCCGCCCTTTCTCCTGTGGACGTGCACGGCACACTTCGATGTCCCGTATGTCTCTTTTAGGGCAGTGTGCCCGGACGGTACTCTCTTTTGGACGGTGAACGTGCAGCCGTACCAGCCGTGCATCGTCTACGTGGGGCACAGCATCGTGTGGCCGGCAAAAGCACAAGCAAGGTGGTATGACCCGGCGTACGATGTGTAGACTCACAAAGTGTGTATCCGCCCACACATACAGCCTGCAAATCACTCGGAGGTGCACATGCACACTTTATAAAGGCCATGCTGTGCATGGCCTTTTGTGTACACGAGCAATTTCACGTTCCTATACACCCCGCCTGCGCTCGCGTGTAGCAAACTCCGACAGTATCGCATCCAGCTCGCGTTTGGAGAAATCCGGCCAGAACGTGTCAACAAAAAATAACTCACTGTACACTGTTTGCCACGATAAAAAGTTGGACAGCCGCTTCTCACCGCCGGTACGAATGATGATATCGGGATCGGGCATGCCTGCGGCCCACAGGCGGGATGCAAAAAGTGCCTCATCCACATGTGTGGCACCTTCTCTAATGAGTGTGTTTACGGCAGCCAGTATCTCGGGCCGGCCGCCATAGCTCGCCGCCACCCACATGTGGTGTGTCGCATCAGGCGCGTTTTTCGCGTGCACCTCACGCATGTGCGCCTGTATGTCCTCGGGAAAGCGCGCCAGGTCGCCTACAAAATGAACAGCCACACCCTCGGACTGAAGCTTAGCCGCTTGCTCATCCAGAATGGTACGAAAAAGATCCATAAGATACGACACTTCCTCTTCCGCGCGCTTCCAGTTTTCGGTCGAAAGTGCGTACACCACCACATGCGTGACGCCTGCATCGCGGCACCACTCCATCACCTCCTTGAGCTTCTCGTAGCCGCGCCGATGGCCCTCAAAGGTGGGCAAACCGCGCTCGCGCGCCCAGCGACGGTTGCCGTCCATAATGATACCGATGCAGGTAGGTATCTTATGCGCGTCAATGTCTTGTTGCATGATTGTTGCGCCTGAACTTTTCTCTGCCAATTTAGATTTTGGATTGAAGATTTTTGATTTTAAGAATGTCGGAAAGGGCTATCGTGCATGTCTCCAAATCCATAATCACTAATCTAACATCCCGGCATATCTCATCATCCCCACGTAACGTCCACATTCTCCACGTTCCCACGCGATGGTCCCTTTTGTAGATGCGTGACGAGCACCTCAAGCGCGGCGCGCTCGCCATTCGCCTCCACTATAACACTGCCATCGGGCTCGTTGGTTGCGACGGCGTCCACCCCACACTCCGCCGCTGTCGCTTGTACAAACGCACGATATCCCACGCCCTGCACGCGGCCGGTGATGGTGGCGGTGAACTTCCTCATGGGCAGCGCGTATAGTTACCCCTGCGCAACGTACTTATGGATGAGCGATGAGAGCAAGGTTTGATACGGCACCCCCTCCTCAGCCGCCTTCACTTTGATACGATGCAGATCTCGCTCAGAAAGCCGCAAGTTAATGCTCTTGGACCGTGCGGTACTCTGCCGCGCAACCTCCCTGAAATAGGCGAGCTCTTTTTTAATGTTTGGTACGCTTTTTGAAATACCTTGCTCATACTCACGTAAGATTTTTGTCTCTTCAGTATCAAGTTTTGTGTTGGGTTTGTTCATAGACTATTCTTTTGGATTAGTAATGTATCGCTTAGTTGCCTGTCTACTGGGGATAATTGTTTTTAGAAACCACACATCGTTTCCTTTTGGAACACACGGCACCAAGTACACATAGTCGTCGATACGAATTACCAGGCGCCGTTGGTGCGGGTATTTAGTCTTGTTGGGATGCTCGTGTATATCTAGCAAGCCCCCCTCTTCTTGGAGCACGGTCTGAACAGCCTCGAAAGTAACTCCTCTGTACTTCTTTAGCCACGCGTTTTTTTCTTCGCTCCACTCAAAGTACATACCTTCATGATACCAAATGTCTACACCGAGTCAAGACAATGTCTATATGCTGTAAAAGCGTTGGCCCTGCACGCGGCCGGTGATGGTGGCGCTGAAATTGCTCATGGGCGACAGTGTAGCATTAAGAGCAGCGTGCGCATACACAAGCGACCCCCAAACAAGTTGGGGGTCGTAGGGACATCCGCTACTCAGAGGGGATCATAAAGCCGAAGAACCAGGGGTTTCTGTTTCTTACACGGATCTCCGTGGCGACCTGCTCTGCCAAGACCTGCTGGTGGTATACATCGCTCTTGAGCTGATTGATTCGAGAGACCAGTTCCGTGAGCGTTGCTGAGGCCTTGAGTTCGGGGTACTTGGTGAAATACAGCATCACCTTGTCGGGGCTAATGTCTTCAAACACCTCGCGTTCATGCTGAGGGTACTGGTCCGCGAGGTACGCACCGAACTCCCGAGTCAAATCATCGGCCTTCCTTGCATAGATAGTGCCCACGTTTTTGTGCTGTGTGAGCATCTCCAGTGAGTGAATCTGACTGACCCAAGCTCCTGCAGAAACAAAAAAGCCGATCAAAACTATCACCGCAGCGAATACCATGAAGAACGCGCCGCCGCTGTCATACTCGTTATGACTATTCCTCGCATTTAACGTCCCGTGTCGCGCGAAGCACATGACGCTGAAAAGCAGCGCGAACCCGGCCGCAACTAGGAAAAACATCTCGGTCTCCTTCCTGTGAGGGATATTAGTGCTAGGATGCCGTCCGCGAATAGATGTATCATGTGTTGCCTGTCATGTAAAGCACAGGTGAAGCGCACTACCACCATGGGATTACTTTTGTCGCCGCCCAGTCGGCGATGCGCTTTCCTGCAACCCAAGGACACATGGGTGAACTGACTACGCCAGATGTTTGAACCACTTCTTCTCAAGCGCTTTCTCAATATCGATGTTCTGCTGCTGTGCAAAGAGGACTAGGAAGCCGAACACATCGGCGAACTCCTTTTCAAACTCGTCGCGAAGCTCTTCCTGTGTCTTGCCCTTCTCACGAGCCCGGCCCGTGTTCATCATATAGCTCTGCACGCACTCGCCCCACTCCTCCGTCACCTTGAGCACGAAGTAGTCACGGTCAACGGACACCTCAGGGTGCCGCTTTGCATAGTCTTCCATGACCGCTTGTATCTTTTTTGTGAGGTGTGCGAATGTAGTGCCAGTCGAAGACATGGTGTGTATGTGGTGCCTGCACTGCGAAGCTTTAGCGAAGCAGTGCGCGCTAAGGGACTCGAACCCCTGAC
>CAYWMQ010000042.1:0-7193 GCA_964459635.1 uncultured Candidatus Saccharibacteria bacterium
CAACCTCAAGCGCACCTTCTCCTCCATAGCGTGGTGGAGCGTATGTCCAGCGCAGATCGCGCGCTTTGAGTTCCTCTTGGACCACGCTCGGCAGCACCGGCCCCTCGGGCGACCGCGTACCTTTCCCTACAATGACGCGCACGGTCTTCCATTTTTCCATACGCGCTTCTGCGAGGAACGCCGCAAGCTCCGTACGCGCTTCAAGCGATGAACAGCCGTGGAGATCAAGCTCCGCGTCCGCGTAATCGATCGGCTCCTTATGCGGATAGCGTATACCCATACAAGCACTCTACCATGAGTCCTGTACGAGAAAAGTCGAGCGTTGCCGCTCGACTCAGTACCGAGCCACCTGCTGTGCTACGGCTTGGTAGTTGGGTCCCCGGTAGGGCCTCCGCCCGACCTGCTTGACGCAACAAGTACGAAAATACACAGCATGAATAGGATAAACAGTGCTTCTCCCATACCTCTTCACTCCATTCGTTAGGACCAAAAGCTAACAGCAACTATACTGCTTGCCGTAATGCCGTCAAACTACTCATCCTAGATACGGCCGTATCTAGGATGAGTAGGGGTGGGCGAAGCGGATACAGGCACGTCCAGATGGGTGCCAGGTGCACTTTGCATTCACGCTCCTCATGCGTGTCTCCGCATGCGTTCCTCCATACGTTCTCCTGGGTGAGCTATGCTTTCCTTTCACGTACGCGCTTTACTGCGGCGATGATAGTTTCGGTTGAGAGGCGGTACTCCGCTTCAAGTTCTCCAGCGGTGCCCGACTGGCCGAAGCGGTCATGCACAGCCACCATCTCGATGGGTATGGGCGTATTCTGCGCCGTGATCTCGGCAATGGTGCCGCCGATGCCTCCCAGTATCTGGTGCTCCTCAAGGGTCACAACCGCGCCCGCATTTCGCACAGCTTCCAGTACTCGCTCGATATCCATGGGCTTCACGGAATGCACGTTCAGCACGCTCGTGCCGATACCCTCTTCCTCAAGTGCGCGGGCCGCGATTAGTGCCCGGTAGAGTATGGGGCCGGCGCCTATGAGCGCCACCTCTGCGCGCTCGCTGTGCCAAAGGTACTCGGCTCTACCTATCTCAAACGGTGACTCCGGTGTGGTAAACGCAGGCACTGCGTCGCGCGAAATGCGCACGTACGTGGGGCGCTTACTTTCTAGCGCTGCGTGCACTGCCTTGCGTGCTTCTTCGGCGTCCGCCGGCACAATGGTCTGCATGTTGGGTAGTACGCGCATCATCGTGATGTCCTCAAGTGCTTGGTGCGTCGCACCGTCGGCGCCAGCTGAAAGGCCCGTGTGGTGTCCTGCAATGACGACAGGCATATCGTTGAGCGCAATAGTGGTGCGCACTTGTTCCCAGTTGCGGCCGGGGCTAAACACCGCAAAGCTAGCTATGACCGGCCTTTTGCCCGCAGCAGCCAGTCCGGCAGCGAGCGCCGCCATGTTTTGCTCAGCCACGCCCACTTCCACATAGCGCTCCGGAAATGCCTCCTTAAAGGCGAGTGTGCGCGTACTCTCGGTAAGGTCGCCGCACAGCACCACCACGTTCGCGTCTTGCTCGCCCGCCTCCACGAGCCCGCGCCCGAAGCCGTCGCGCATGGGCACGAGCCGGAGCTTGCTTTCGTCGAGGGTGTCGAAGGATAGATGTAGGTCGGAGTTGAGCATGTAACAAAAGGTCAAAATTTAAAAGTTAAAAGGCAAAAGTGCAAGGCAAAAATCAAAAGTACGTGAGCGCGTCGTTTCCTTTTGCATTTTGACTTGTACTTTTGAATTCTAACTTTTGCCTTTTAACTTTCTTCCACCTTCCCTCCCATCGTCCGCAGCTGCTTGAGGAACCGTTGCTCTTCCTCTGTGGTAGGCGGTCTGCCGTGCCACGTGTAGTCAAACTCTATCTCAGGCACGCCTTTACCGGGAATCGTGTGCGCAATAATGACCGTAGGCTTTTCCTGAATAGCGTGCGCTTCCGATACGGCATCGCAGAACATCTCTATGTTGTGGCCATCCACCTCAAGTACGTGCCAATTCATCGCCTCGTATTTTTCACGTAGCGGCTCGATCGGTAGCACGTCTTCGGTAAAACCGCCGATCTGTATGTTGTTGCGGTCGATGATAGCGGTGAGGTTGGAGAGTCGGCGTGCGCCTGCAAAGAGTGCCGCCTCCCACGTGAGCCCGCACTGCTGCTCCGCGTCTGACATGATGCAGTACGTGCGCCAGCGTGTGCCGTCCATGCGAGCCGCGAGCGCCATACCCGCTGCCTGGGAAAGTCCCTCGCCCAAGGGGCCGGAGGTGGTCTCGAGCCCCGGCAGGCGCGTGCGCTCCGGGTGACCCTGTAGGCGGGAGCCGAAACGGCGCAGGGTGCGTGCTTCCTCTACCGGAAAATATCCCGCCAGTGCGAGCGCCGCGTACTGCACCGGCGCAATGTGGCCGTTGGAAAGCACGAGCCTGTCCCGCTCATTCCAGTCGGGATCGTGCGGGTCGTGTCGTAAGAGGTGAAAATACAGGGCTGCAAATATGTCGGCCATACCCAATGGGCCTGCGGTGTGCCCGCTCTTTGCATCTTCCAGGATGTCTACCACGAGCGCACGCAACTCGGTGGCTTTTTTTTCAAGCAGTGCGACGTCAGCTTCGGTGAGTGCCGGCATAGAGGTGGTACTACGTGTGTGCGAGTGCTTCAAGCTGCGCTATCGCACGCTTCGGTTCGCTGCTGCTCCAGATGGCGGATCCTACGGCAAATCGGCTAGCTCCTGCTTCGCAAAGTACGGGCAGTGTGTCTTCCGACACCCCTATGTCGACCCCTATGGGTGTCAATGGAAAGCGCGCATGTATGTCGCGCACAAGCTTGACCGCGCGCTCGTCAAGCGGCTTTCCATGAAAACCGATCGTCTCATTTCCCATCACCTGCACGAACGCCAACGAGTCTATCCACGGCACAAGAGCCGCA
Source organism: uncultured Candidatus Saccharibacteria bacterium (assembly GCA_964459635.1). GTDB lineage: Bacteria > Patescibacteriota > Minisyncoccia > Phycocordibacterales > UBA12088 > CAYWMQ01. Next base: position 2,953 of record CAYWMQ010000042.1, read on the forward strand.
GTATCGTCGCCGGGACGAAGTGCCAGTGCTATTTCAATGCGACGCTGTGCACCAAACTCAAAAATCTCAGAGAGCTTCTCTGTGGTGCCCATGTGCACCACCATGCAGGCAGCTCCCGCGAGCGCCCATAGCTCAATCTGCTTCTCAGGCTCTTTAAGGAGTAGGTCTATCTCAAAGTCAAAACTTTGCCAAAATGGCAGACCTTCCTCCTCGCGCGTGATCTCCGTAAAGGCTTGACTGTCGCCGCGCTGGTACGGCCACGAACGTCCCGATGCGTATGTGCCGTCCATCACATCAAGCTGTACGCGCCCGCACGCGCCACGAACGCGGGCAAGATCGTCACTCAAACTCTGCAACGAGTCGGGAATAACGCTGGGAATGATGTGCGTGCCCATGGGCTGTATTACGGACGGGTTAGCTGCTCAAGCGTCTCGTTGCGACGTATGTGCCGCAGTTCTCCGGAGAAAGGAGTGTTAAGCCAGAGGCGTACGGCCCCGTGCGCTTGTTCCTCAGAAAGAAATCGCGCACCGAGCGAGAGAGTGTTGGTGTCGTTGTGCTCCCGCATGAGGCGTACGATATCAAGAGGACCACCGTAGTATGTGCCGGCACGTACGCCTGCTATGCGGTTGGCAACTATCGCTTCGCCCGCACCTGAGGCTCCGAGAATGATAGCGCGGGACGTGCCGTCCGCCGCGACCGCGCGCGCCGCTTCCACCACAAAGCCCGGGTAGTCGTCGTCCGCATCGTACGCGAATGCTCCATGGTCTTTCACCTCGTGCCCGAGGGAGGCTACATACCGCTTGAGCGACTCTTTAAGCTCAAATCCCGCGTGATCTGTGGCGAAGTGTACTGTCATATACCGATACTAGCGTGTCTGTGTGAGGTGCCGCCCAACCGCACGCACGTGTTCCATGAGCGCACCCACATATCCCATCTCGTTGTCATACCAAGCGCAGACCTTCACAAGCGTGCCGTCCACCACGCGCGTCATCGTGAGGTCTGCGATAGAAGCCTGCGTGCTACCGACGATATCGCGTGACACGAGTTCTTCATTTGAAACGCCAAACACGGGCTTCCAGCGATCGTTCTCCGCTGCCAGCCGCAGAATGCCATTCACTTCTTCTACGCTCGTGGGTCGCTTTGCAACAAAAGTTACGTCCGCAACAGAGCCGGTGATGACGGGAATGCGCATTGCGATGCCATCAAATTTGCCCTTAAGGTCGGTAACCACCTCCGTCACAGCCGTAGCGGCGCCCGTAGAGCTCGGCACTATATTCTGCGCGCCCGCCCTGCCGCGGCGCCACTCCTTGCCATCAGGCACGTCTACGATGGCCTGCGTGGCGGTGTACGCGTGTATGGTATTGAGCATGGCCCGCTCAATACCGATCGCCTCATGCAGTATTTCTATGACCGGTGCGGCGGCGTTGGTGGTGCATGAGCCATTGCTGCTGATCACTATATCCTTCAACGCATCGTCATTTATGCCCATTAGTACGGTGCCGCCCGGCACTCCACCCGAAGAGGGCTCACCTTTTGCGGGGGCGGAAATAACGACACGCTTAGCGCCCGCGCGGAGGTGAAGCGCGAGCTTCTCGTAGGTGGTGAAAGCCCCGGTGCACTCAACGGCGACATCTACGTCCAGGTCCTTCCAAGGGAGCGCCGCAGGGTCTTTTTCTTTGTAGACGGGAATTTCGACACCGTTTGCAACAAGCAGCGTACGCCAGTCAACCTTCTTGGTGGTGACGGGAAATGGAGCTTTACCGTACGCGCTGTCGTAGGTGAGCAGATAGGCTAAGTTTTCCACATCACCCAGATCGTTTATTGCGACTATTTCGAAGTCGGGGTCCAGGATGGCCGTCCGGACGATAGCGCGTCCGATGCGTCCGAAGCCGTTTATTGCAATGCGTGTTGCCATACAGGTGTGTGGTTATTGTTTGACGTAAGTATAGCAGCTGTGGCGGCATGCTGTGGTCTGATTATGCACAGCGGCAGGTGTCACTGGCGCACACGGAAGACCTATGCTATAGTCTAGGGTAATAAGACTCCTCCTTGTATCCGCGTTCGTACGCAGATGCAGGGGCGTTAAAAGCGCCTCGTCCCTTAGGACATCAGGCGGTATTACCTGCTATAACAGACAGACAAGCAAGTATGCAGAACTCCGATGCGCATCGTGGTGCGCGTAAGCGCGTGCCGTTTCGTCCACGGACACGCAAAGTACCTATTAGGACGCTCATCGCAGATGGTGCTACACCCGTAGCTCGCCCCGAGACCAGGCAAGCGGTCCCGACTGCGGGCACGGAGCGCTCGCGGCGTTTCCGTAGCGCACCTTTCTCCGCCGTCGCGGCTCCCGCCCGCGGCGCCGCCCCTCGCCGAGGCACACCTGCAACGGCACCCGCACCAAAAAGGGGGCGCCCTGCACGGCCCATGCGCAGCCCTAAGCCGCAGCGCCCCGGCCGCAACAATGAACGCGCTGTCGGTCGCCCGCGGCAGATGGCTCCCGCACGGCGCACGAGCCAGCTGCCGGTGCGCCGCCCGAGCTCTACGCTGCCGGCACGTACGGACAAAACCCCACTTCCCCCCGTACCCGAAAACGGCGTGCGTGTGGTGCCGCTTGGCGGCGTGGAAGAAGTGGGCAAGAATATGCTGCTCATCGAAACGCCCGAGGACATCATCATATGCGATGCGGGCTTCCAGTTCATTTCCGATGAGGAGTCCCCCGGCATCGACTACATCTTGCCCAACACGCGCTATGCTGAGGAGCGCAAGCACAAAGTGCGCGGCATCATCATCACCCATGGGCACCTCGACCACATCGGCGGGTTACCGTACGTACTTGAGCCCTTGGGTAATCCTCCCATTTACGCAACCGAAGTGACGGCACTCCTTATCAAGAAGCGCCAAGAGGAGTTCCCGCAGCTACCGAAAGCGGATATCCGCGTGGTGGAGCGCGCGGCCATGGTGACGCTCGGCTCTACGAAAGTGGAGTTCTTCCCCGTGACGCACTCCATCAGTGATTCTTGTGGCGTGTCCATCAAGACGCCGCACGGCAACATAGTGATTTCCGGCGACCTTAAACTTGAGCACGAGGATGGCATTCCCACATCTGCTGAAAAGAAAACATGGGGAGCGGTGGGAAAGGAAAAAAATATCCTGTTCATCGGCGACTCTACGAACGCAGAAAAGAGCGGCTTTTCGATCCCCGAGTCTGTCGTGCATCACACACTTGAAGAGCTCCTGCGTACCATTCCGGGGCGTATCATCATAGGCACCTTCGCGAGTCAGTTCGAGCGTATGATACATATCCTTGGTGTGTGTGAGCAGCTCAATAAGAAGGTGGTACTGGAAGGCCGCTCCATTAAGACGAACATTGAGATAGCCAAGCTCGCGAAGCGTGTGACACTCCGGCCGGACACCATCATTCCCGCAGAGGAAATGGCTAACTATCCCAATGATCGCATTGTGGTGCTTGCCACAGGTGCCCAGGGTGAGGAGTTTGCCGCGCTCATGCGCATAGCCACCAAGCGCCACAAATTCATTTCATTGAAGGAGAGCGACACCATTATCCTTTCTTCGTCGGTCATTCCGGGCAACGAAATGTCCGTGCAGAAGCTTAAGGACAACCTCTACCGCCACGGCGTGCGCATCATCCACTACCGTGCGAGCGATGTGCACTCCACGGGCCACGGCAACACGGGCGAGCTCGTGTGGATACGCGAACAGGTGAAGCCCGCATTTTTCATGCCGGGCTACGGGTACCACTCCATGTTGCGCTGCCACGCGCAGGCGAACGTAGACGCAGGCTTTCCGAAGGATCACATCGTGATACCGGACAACGGCACCATCGTGGACTTCATCGAGGGCAAGGAGATGGTGGTGCACAAGGAAAAAGCGCCCAACTCACTTGTCATGGTGGATGGACTCTCGGTGGGTGACGTGCAGGAGGTGGTGATACGAGACAGGAAGACCTTGGCACAGGACGGCATGTTCGTCATCATAGCCACGGTGAACGCAAAGACGGGCGAGCTTAGGAAGAGTCCCGACATCATCAGTCGCGGCTTTGTGTATCTCCGCGAGAGCCAAGACCTTTTGGGCGAGGCGCGCATCATTGTGAAGAAGTCTATTCAGGAGGCGAGCCGCGGCGCAAATCCGGTGAACTTCGAGTACGTGAAAAATGCCATGACGGAGGCGGTGGGCAAATTCTTGCTCCAGCGCACCAACAAGCGCCCGATAGTGATACCGGT
>CAYWMQ010000043.1:0-6983 GCA_964459635.1 uncultured Candidatus Saccharibacteria bacterium
ATGCTACCATGGTGTGTATGACAACACGCCTTGACGACCTCACCCACTACACTGTGCCGCTCAGTGGCGGCGGTAAGGTGCTCGTACTCGACACCGGGGCGACCATAGGCCCCGAAGCGGCGGCCATGCTCCAAGCCCTCCACAGCCGCTCCACGGGGGGTATTGCGAAGCACTTGGAGGTGCTCGCGGAAAAGGGCGCAGACAAGTTCATGTCCACCTTCTACGTGGGCTACGGCCATAAGTCCATTGGCGATTGCGGCTCGGCCACACTTTTCGTGGAAGGTGTGTCAATGCTTGCGGCGAAAGCGATACAGGACTGGCCACTGTACTCGGGCCAAGAGTCGTCGACACGCTATGTGGACTTCGCTGCGCAGCCATTCCTCAACCCCCTGGGCACTGAAGAGGGTGAGCGCATCCTTGAAGCGTGGCGAACTTTTTACCTGCGCGGCGTGAGCGAGCTCCCTTTCGTACTCAAAGAACGCTTTCCGCGCGGTGCGGACGAAAAGGAGACCACGTACGACAAGGCGATTGCGGCGCGCGCGTTCGACATAATGCGTGCCTTCCTGCCCGCAGGTGCCGCCACGAACCTTGCCTGGACCATGAACTTGCGGCAGTTCGCCGATGCATTGCCTCACCTGCGGCACCATCCGCTTGCCGAAGTGCGCGAGATAGCAACAGCATCGGAAGAGGCGCTTTTGCGCGCCTTTCCAAGCTCCTTCAGCACCATACGCTGGGACGGCACGGAAGCCTATATAGATGCACGTATGCGCGAGTACTACTTTGACGACACAGCAGCGGTAGACTTTGAGCTTTTCTACGACGGCGTGAACCGCGAGCTCCTTGCGGAGTACAGGGGTGCGCTTGCGAGCCGCCCGAACAACAAGACCGAGCTGCCGCACCGGCTTGGTGAGGCGGGCATGGTGGGTTTTCGCTTTCTGCTCGACTTCGGCTCGTTCCGCGACGTGCAGCGCCACCGCGCGGTGCGCCAGCGCATGCCGCTCCATACGACGCGTCACGGATTTCATCCGTGGTATCTCGGTGAGTTACCGGATACGCTACGGGTGGAGGCACAGACGCTCATACAAGAGCAAACAAGGGCCATCCTCGGCCTCAACGCGAGCCCGGAGCTCGCTCAGTACTACGTAGCTATGGGCTTTCTGGGCACCAACAGGCTCGTGGGCACACTCCCCGCGCTCGTGTACCTCGCAGAACTACGCAGCACGCGCTTTGTGCACCCCACTCTACGCGAGCGAGCTCGCCAAATGGCTGCAGCCCTTACCGAGCGCTTTTCTGAACACGGTCTCGTGGTACACTTGGACGGTGATCCCGACCGCTTCGATGTGCGTCGCGGGGAGCATGATATTGTGCAACGCATATAACTATGGATAAGACACTTAAAGAATCACTGGAACGTGCCAACCTTGACCTAGCGCAAGGTGAGCGCGCAGCGGAAGCGAGTTTAGCCGAGCTGCGCATGCAAGCGCAAGCGCTGTTCTTCAAAAAAAAATTGCAGCCGTACACAACGTACCTGTTGAGGAAGTACACAGCAGCAATCCACGTTTCCGGGATGACCTTGTGGAGCTTATGGTGGAAGGACGCCGGTGGTGGGATACCTGGTGGCTCGATAATGAGTCGGGTTTTGCTCCAGGTGCGATTGCTGACGAGGTGGCCGAGAAAGCGTTGCAAGATTACAACAACACCCTCCACTAAAAATAAGGTATGAATGAAAACGAACCGGTAACGGACGTCTTGAAATCCCTTTCGTCGGACTACCCTTTCGCGACAGAGAAAGATTTGATGCTTCCCGAGCAAGTGAAGTGTGCAACACTGCGCATGGGTGAAACCTTATACTGGGGTGTTACACATGGAGACATCACCATCAACAAGCTGAGCGACGAGGAACTGAAGTCCATTGACCACATGAGCAACCAAGAAATCGACGCGGCGCGAGGCTTTTTGACAACGCATGACCGGCTGGTAACAGTTGCCGAGGGGTATGATATCGCGGAGAAGTCAGGGCAGCTCGACGAGTCGGCGGATCGTACGCATCCGCAATCAGAGCACGTGCACACTACATTAGAGCTTCGAGAGGCAGCGTAGGCGGTACCTTCACCTTGAAAAGCGAGACCCCGGCGATTGTTGCCGGGGTCGTGTGAGCTTGTGGCTGAACCTTACTGAGCCGCGTCTTTTTCCAGACGCATATATGCGAGAATGGCCCGCTTCGCAAATTTCGCCGCCGAGTCTAGGTCGTTGCACGTGCACGCCGGGCCGTATGGACCCTCAAAGTACTCGATACGTCCGCCCGGGTGAACCTCAAGCGACACAACCGGCCACGTGCCGGGACCGAATGCATCTCGGCCCGCCTGCACAATTATCCGTCGCGACGCATCCATGCAGATGACCCGCATATCCACGCCAGCAACCGGACGTATGCGTTGCCCGGCCGCCGCGAGCGCGTTCCACGTGCAAACAACCTCCCGGACGTCACTGGCGAGGTCTTCATACACCGCGTCGGCCTCTTCCTCTGCGGTCATGCACACCTCACCCTCCGCCGCAGCAACCGCAACGCTGCCTTGGCAAAACAACTCGAAAAACCTTTTGAAAAAGCCCATCTTGGCCTCCGTTTCTCTAATACCTATAGACCGGTATGAATCATGCCATGTTTATTGTGAGCGTCAACCCCTAAACTGCTTCGCGAGGCGGGGACCGGACTGGGTGGTGTAGTGGCTTTCTCGCAGGTCATAGAGCGTATCGGGCACGTGCGTCATGCGCTCAAAGCGTATCTTCGCTATCGGCTGACCGTGACGCACCACCAGATCCTCAAAGGGCCGCACCTCAAGTGTGAGCGGCCGCCCACGGACCTCTCCCTGCCCACCCCATCCCCAACCCGGGTCGATGAAACCGGCGTAGTGGCTGCGGAAATCACCTGAGCGTTCATCCATCGTGGCCATCTCACAGGCAAGCTCCGGTGGCACACGCACCGCCTCGTCGGTGGAGAGTATGTAAAACTTGCCGCGCTCCAAACATACGTACCCGTTGTCCGCTATCACTTCTTCAAAAAAATCGAGTGGATCGTACGCGGCTACATGCCTCAGATCAAGCACGTCGTCCGTTTCCCTGCTTTTGTAGCCCAGAAGCGGTCCGTCGAAGTCGAGTGTGAGGACGGGTGAGCCGTCTCTGTCCGTGGCACGGATATCTTCATAGTGCAGAGGCTCGCCCGTGCGACGCCAGAGCAGTTTGTGGCGCTCAAGCGCTATCTGAAAATCCACTTCGGTAAAGCGTGTGTCCGCCGTGAAAAGACGGAGCTGTGAGAGCGCTTGCCCGGGCGAAAGGCGCACGGCAAACGACTTTGGGTTAATGACTATCCAAAGCGAGCCCCGCCAACCCCCAGGCACCAGAGAGTCGTACCTCGGCACCCCGTCCGCAAGGACCCGCACATGCACATCCAGACGGCCGGTCGAGCTTTTCGGGTTGCAGTAGCCGTACACCCCCACCGGCAGACGCACCTCTTCATTAAGCCGAGCAATGTATACTCCGCCACGCAGAAGGGGCGCATCAAGGTCGTGCGAGCGCACGTCCATATGGGTCAGGAGCTCACGCACCGTCTCTCCCGGATGAAGCTGGAAGATACCTGTTGCACGGTACACCTCATCGGAGAGCGTAAGGTCGAGGGAAGCCGGCGCCACGTGCGATAGCTCCGCACCCTCGATGAAACCGGCCTCTATCATGTCGCGCAGCACCTGCGCAGGAAGTGCTCCGTGCCGAGACTGCGGATGAGCGGAATGCATGGACGCGTATTGTACCACGTACTCGGCGTTGACTGCGCACCGCTCACCTTGAGTAGTATGGGGACACGCGAAAAAGCCGCTCCGGGGAGCGGCTTTGCTTCTTATGCAATCGCACTGCGGCGCACCTGGGGGTTGGTGTAGAACCCCCGCAACGCGCTCCAATACACGGAGCGTATGACCGAAGCGGTCTCGGGCCTGTTGTCCGAAATCGCGGCCTCAAACTGCGCGGGTGCCACCCATGCGGCGGTCTTCATTTCTTTGGGATTGCGTCGCACTTTGCCCCCGCGCCCCAGAGTAAACACGAGGTAAAAGTGCGCTTTCCCAAACGCGTACCCTGTGCGTGCAAAAAGACGTGCTTTGTCCTCTGCGCGGGCCTCAATGCCCACCACAAGCGGCACGGCACCCGCTAAGTGTAATAAACCCCTCTTTTTGATGCCCATTTCCTCCCCGAGCTCCCGTCGCGCTGTTGTTTCCAGTGGTCTGGGGCTATCGAGGTCGCTTTCTTCGACACCGCCCTTGGGAAACGTGTGCAGGTGTGCGAGGCCCGTCCTTTTCTCCTCGGGCACCGGCTTTGCTTTCTGGTCTATGAGCTTGTGCCGCAAGGCCGAGCTTGCCGTCACCCCCATGAGTACCTGCGGCTCCGATTGGGGCCGATGCCGCAACACCACCGCCCCGACACAGGGGCGAAACTTCCGCTCATGCGCTGCCGCTTGAGCCGCGAACACGCCTGCAACATCTGCGAACAACTTGCCGCACTCGGCAACTGGCACGAACTTCGGCACTACAAGCGAGTCGCCGATCACCGTGCCATCACCGAGCAGCACTTCCACAACCGGGCTCATGTGCGCCTCCTACAAAAACTCAGACCACAGTGACACAGAAGGGACCTATGCGCAAGCAAAACCTTGTCGCACACCCGTACACAAACACCCGCGCGAGCGCGGGTGTTTGTGTACGAACATAACCACTACTTCACCTCCACACCCATAGATCGGGCGGAGCCGGCGATGATCTTCATAGCGGCCTCGATACTATTGGCGTTCAAATCGGGCATTTTGACCTCGGCTATTTCGCGCAGCTGGTCTTTGGTGAGCGTACCCGCCTTGGAAATGTGGCACTTTCCCGAGCCCTTATCTTTGCCTATTTTCTTGAGGATGAGGTTGGATGCCGGGGGCGTCTTGCACACAAAATCGTACGAGCGGTCGTCGTAGACCGAGATCACGACCGGGATGATGGACCCCATCTTGTCCCGCGTCGCCTCATTGAAGCGGTTCACGAAGTCGCCAATGTTAATACCTGCCTGACCGAGCGCCGGGCCGATCTTCTGACCGGGCACAGCCTGCCCGCCGGGAATCTCGAGTTTAAGCTGTTTTACGACTTTTTTTGCCATGACACGATACTAATCAACGAATAAGTGCGAATGCTACGAATCAATGCGGACGACACGGAGCGGCTTCAAATAGGTATTCCGAAAATTGACGATTAATCCTAGCTTATAATTGCCCGCCTGTAAATACCGTTGCATTTGGTAAAAATCCTCCTTCGACACAACCGGTTTTGCCTTCAAATCAACTAAGATCTTACCTGCAATTTCAAAGTCGACAATGTTAGTCCGCATGTTTGACACATCGACCAGAGGGAGGGGCTTTTCTCGCTCATATGGTAGCCCTGATTCCTGCAGATGTTTCTCAAGCACATCACCATACTGCTTCTCTCGCCCGTAGCGCCCGAGTTGGTTGTGCGCCTTGAAGCAAAGTCCCGTAATGACATATGAAAGCTCCGGATAAATAATCTCGGCACGCGCCATAGTCCCCGTGTATGTGCTTACAAGCTAGTCAATGTACATTTGTCGACTGCGCAAGTCATTCATTGGTAGCATTCGTACCCATTCGCAGATCAGTATCGTGCTCAAATTCGCCTTACTTGCAAGAAGTCCAACTCAACGGGTGTTTCGCGGCCAAACATGGGCACAAGCACTTTAACCTTGCCGCGTTCTTCGTCCACCTCGCCTATTTTGCCCTCAAGCTCCTTGAAGGGCCCGTCCACCACTATCACAGGGTCATCCACCGCAAAATCGATCTTGTGCTTCACCGTGTCGGACTGCATGCGCTTAAAGAGCACATCCACCTCTTTCTGCTCAAGCGGCACCGGCTCAACGCCCGAGCCCACGAAGCCCGTCACGCGTGGTGTATTGCGCACCACGTACCATGAGTTGTCATCCACTATCATCTTTACGAGAAGGTACCCGGGATATATCTTTTCTTCTTCCTCAACCCGGCGGCCACCCTTTATCTTTATCTTGCGCTCGGTGGGTACCACGACATCGAATATCTTGTCGCCGACGCCAAGCGAGTCGATGCGTTGGCGGAGGTTGCGCTGGACAGCCTTCTCATAGCCCGCATACGTGTGAATAGCATACCAGCGCGGCTCCTTGTTCTCCTGCTCGGTTTTTTGTTCGGTCATACGCGTGTGATTACAAATGAGTTAGGACCTGAAAAGGAGCGCGTCGAGGCCGCGCGTGAGCCCATAATCCAGGACGCCGAGGTACAGTGCGGTCACGATAGATACCGCAATGACTATGGCGGTATAAATGATCGTCTGCTTCTGGGTGGGCCAGCTTACGTGCTTGAGCTCACCGCGCGTATCGCGAAGATAGTTGAGGAAACGATTCATAGAAAGTGTGGTGTCTAAAAAACCGCCCCGCAGGGCTAGCTATATATTACATAGTACTGCGCCCCCGCCTCGGTGTCAACACCTTGGCGGGGGCGTGCATATGACCCTTTTTGGGCCTTACGTTGCTTTATGGCTCACCGGCCCTATACCTTGCTCACGATCTCTCTTTTTACGCTTCTTGCTTGACGGCGAGGAGGCGACACGCGCCTGCTTTGCTTGCTCCCATGCACGCCTTGCCTCAACCAGCCGTTCGAGTGCTCGCGCGTCTCGCACCGTAAGCTTTTTACACATAAAGACCTCTTTTGTTGGACCGAAGGCAAATGCTACCAAACGACACAGCTTCCGCAAGTAGGCTGGTACCGCCGAGATGGTCGGTTTGGCTGTTGGCTCGTTCCCCGTCACGGCGCTGGCGTCCCGTGCGACCGTCGTGGTCGGTGTTGAGCTTGCCTGGGTTGCATCTGCTACTGGAGTGGTTGACGTTGCGACTGGAGCGGCGGCAGGTGCTGGGCGCAGCGCTACGTA
>CAYWMQ010000044.1:0-6760 GCA_964459635.1 uncultured Candidatus Saccharibacteria bacterium
GCGTGGCAGGAGGAAAGGCGAAAGTGCAACACGCGCTTTATTTGTTCCGCCTTCCGTTTAATCTGAAAAATGGTAGGATTTCGCTACGAGCTATATGAGACAAGCGACAAGCGACAAGCGACAAGAAAACAGTACCGAACTTGCGAAGAGCGAGACGGCGCTACGGGAAGAGCAGGTGCTCTCGTTTTGGCAAAGCGAGCACATCTTTGAGCGGAGCCTTGAAAAGGAAGCTCCGCAGGGCGACTTCGTATTTTACGATGGTCCGCCTTTTGCAACGGGCCTGCCGCACATGGGGCACCTACTCGGCAGTACCATCAAGGATGTGGTGGGGCGGTACAAGACCATGCGTGGCTACCGCGTGCCACGTCGCTGGGGCTGGGATTGTCATGGTCTGCCTATTGAGAACATCGTCGAGAAGAAGCTTGGTCTCAAGACGAAGAAGGACATTGAGATGCTGGGCATCGCTGCATTTAACGAATCGGCGCGCGAGTCGGTGCTCACGTACGTGGCAGACTGGAAGCGGTACGTCGAGCGCTTGGGACGCTGGGTGGACTTCGACCACTCGTACAAGACGATGGATCAGAGCTACATTGAGGGTGTGTGGGGTGCACTCAAGAAGGTGCATGACGACCGGAGGCTGTACGAAGGCAAGAAGGTCTTGATGTACTGCCCGCACTGCGAGACGCCGCTTGCGAAAGCGGAGATAGCGATGGACAATTCGTACAAGGAGGTGACGGATGAGGCCGTGTACGTAAAATTCAAACTCGATACCAATCAACGAATAGGTGCGAATGCAACGAATGAATCGCCAACGTACATTCTGGCGTGGACGACAACGCCGTGGACCTTGCCGGGGAATATGGCGTTGGCAATAAACGAAAACATCGAATATATAAAAGTTGAGAAAACTGTAAAAGACGACGGGCACGACGAGTGCGAGCAGTACATTGTCGCAAAGGAGAGACTCGCATCAATTTTTGGAAACGCACACGAGGGAAACCTAACAGTACATGGGACCGTGCGGGGCGTTGATCTTGTCGGGCTTGCGTACGAGCCGCTGTACGAGACACCCAAAGCAAAAGAGCAGGCAAATGACAAGACCTGGACCATTCAAGCTGCCGACTTCGTAACGACGGAGGAGGGTACGGGAGTCGTCCACATTGCGCCGATGTATGGCGAGGACGACTACGAGCTCGGCAAAAAGCACGGGCTCCCGATGGTACAGCTCTTGGACGGCGCGGGCCATTACACGAACGACGCGCCGGAACTTATCCGCGGCGAGTACTACAAGAAGGGTGGAAAGGCGGTTACCGGAGACCTTGAGGCACGTGGGCTCTTGTTTGCACGACATGCACATACCCACTCTTACCCGCACTGCTACCGCTGCGGCACGGCGCTCATATACAACGCGCTCTCGTCGTGGTTTATCGACATACAGAGCGTGAAAGAAAAGCTGCGTACGGAGAACGAGCGCGTATCGTGGTATCCTGAGCATCTCAAACATGGGCGATTCAAGCACATTCTCGAAGGCGCACCGGATTGGAACATTTCCCGCAACAGGTACTGGGCAAGTCCGCTCCCTATCTGGAAGCATGAGAAGACGGGTGCTGTGACGGTCATCGGCTCACTCGCTGAGCTCCGCGCGCGCACGAAAACGAGCGGCAACGCGTACCTCATGGTGCGGCATGGTCAGGCGGAAAACAACGTGCTCGGCATTGTGAGCACGTTCGCCGAAAACGAGCACCATCTTACCGACACGGGCTGTGCACAGGTTGCGGAGGCGGTCGAGGCGCTCCGCGGGCGCAACGTGACACGGATCATTGCATCACCTTTAGTGCGCACGAAGGAAACAGCGGAGTTGATACGCGAGGCGCTGGGTCTCAGCACTGACGCGGTGCGGTACGATGAGCGTCTCGGTGAGTGGCGCTTGGGGGAGCTCAATGGCAAGCCCATTAAAGCGATATGGGATGTGTGCCCCTCGTACGCCGATCGTTTTACCAACAAGTGCGCGGGCGGTGAGACGCTTGAAGAGATGAAGCGGCGTATCGGTGAGGCGCTGTACGCGTACGAAGAAGAGTACGCGAACGAGACCATTCTCATCGTGGGGCACGAGTACACACTCTGGATGGCGCAGTGCGTAGCGGAGGGTGCGGATACCGCCCGTGCAATAGAGATACGCGGTAAGACACAGGATTACGCGGCAAACGGGGAAGTGCGCGAGCTCGACTTCGTGCCGCTCCCGCACAACGCACGCTACGAGCTCGACCTGCACCGCCCGTACATAGACGAGCTTGCGCTTGTGGCTGAGGACGGCGCGCGGCTCGTGCGCATACCGGAAGTGGTGGACTGTTGGGTGGAGTCCGGTGCCATGCCTTTGGCGTCAGAGCGCACGCTCGGTGATCCCTTTAAAAAACCCACACGCTACCCGGGTGACTTTATTGCTGAGTATATAGCGCAGACGCGTACGTGGTTTTACTACATGCATGCGATGGGGGTGCTGCTCTTTGACCAGGCAAGCTTCAAGCACTGCGTCTCGACAGGCACAGTGCTCGCGGAGGATGGTAGCAAGATGAGCAAGTCCAAAGGCAACTTTACCGACCCGCTTCTCAACATAGACCGATACGGCGCCGACGCACTCCGGCTTTATCTCATGGGTTCGGTCGTGATGAGCGCCGAAGATATGCACTTCAAGGATGAAGAGTTGAAGGATACACATAACAGGTTCATCGGCATACTGTGGAATACGTACAAGTTTTATGAAACCTATGGCGAAGTAGAAAGTAGAAAGAAGAAAGTAGAAAGCGATAATCACGAGGCCGCCGATACAGGAGCCGCATGGCTCAAAACTCAAAACTCAAAACTCAAAACTCATCCCGCGCACATCCTCGACCAGTGGATACTTGCCCGGCTGTCTCAGCTCACAACCAACGTGACCGAGTACTTGGACGGGTACGACACGGTGCGTACCGTGCGCGAGCTGCGGGACTTCGTGACAGACCTCTCCACCTGGTACCTGCGACGGTCTCGAGACAGATTGAAGGGTGCCGAAGGGGAGGAGGCGCGTGAAGAAGCTCTTGCGACATTCCGACACGTACTCCAAGCACTTGCGAAGCTTACAGCACCTCTTGCTCCGTTTATCGCAGAGAGTATGTATCGCGGGGCGGGGGGTGCGCTCGCGAGCGTCCACCTTGAGGAGTGGCCGCAGGCGGCACCGTACGACGCAGATGTGCTTGCGCGTATGCATGCCACGCGGCAGGTCGTGTCGCTCGCACTTGAACGTCGCAGTGCCGCCGGCGTGAAAATTCGCCAGCCACTCGCTTCACTTTTTGTGCCGGAGCCGGAGAGCATATATGCCGAGCTTGTGGCCGAGGAGGTAAACGTGAAGGAGGTTGTCGCGGGAGAGGAGCTCACGCTCGATACCACCGTGACACCGGAACTCAAACGGGAAGGTGACATCCGCGAGCTCGTGCGCAGGGTACAGGAGGAGCGCAAAAAGATGGGGCTCGAACCGCAGGAGATGGTGGTGCTAACCGTTGTGGATACTGATGAGGACAAAGACCTTCTTGCGAGCGCGGCTCAAGAGCTGCGCAAAAAGGCGGGTATTGAGACCGTGCGTTGGGTTTCCGAAGCTGAGGCAGGGGAGTTCACGTGCCTGGAGGGCAAAGCAAAGATCGAACGCGTATAACTTTCGACGCGCATTCGCTACACGGTTTACTCGTCACTCGCCCCGTCTCCGGCGTGTCCTGCACTTTTGCCTTTTGATTTTTGACTTTTAACCTCTTTATGTACCCCCTCCACACCACGCAAGCCATCGTGTGTTCCGCTCGGTACGTGGGTGAGTCTGATGTACGCTATCGGCTCTTCACGCGCTCGCACGGGCTCCTTATTGCACATGCACAAAGTGTGCGCGAGCTTCGCGGCAAACACCGGTATGCGCTTCAGTACGGGGCGGAGGCGGAGGTCACGCTCGTGCGAGGGCGTTTTGAGTGGCGTGTCACGTCTGTACGCGAGCGTGCGCCTTTGTATCGGGATGTGCCTACAGAGTACGGTGTACGGGACATGTGGTATGCGCGCGCCTCACTCCGTCGCCTACTGCGGCTTGTGGTACGTGTGGTGCCGCCTGAGACGGCACTGCCGGAGGCGTACGACTCCTTTCGAGCGGATATGGCCCGCCTTACCGGGCTGCGCGGAAAAGAGAACGCACAGCTCGGGGAAGCGCTTGCGGTGGGGCGCCTACTCCATGCGCTTGGACACATGGCTGTGCCGGATGGTTCGCCCGGTGAATGGCTCATACGCGATATGGATGGCATTGAGCACATACCTGCACACGACAGGCGCGAGCTCTTCCGTACGATAAACGGTGCACTGAGCGATACGGGTCTCTAGCAGCGTTGCACATAGGTGCTTTCTACTTTTGCGCAGCTACCTTATACTTATGCGTACATGTCGGACGACAGCAGCATCGACAAACTGCGCCGCAAGCTCTACGCGCGCTCGGGCGGTCCGCCTCCACGCAAGCGGCGTCCTCTCCATGAGAGCGCATACGATGTCCAGGAAGAGTGGTATCATGAAGAAGATAGGCCACAGGCATCGGTCGAGTCGACTCCGGCAGCGCCCCGAATGGGTGAGCAGTACGGAGCGGCGGGCAGCGCCGTGCGTGAGAACGACGCATTCTTGGCCGATCCTCGCTTTGCCAAAACAAACGCAAACGCTATGGCACGACAACATATCACCTCGCGCATCGTGCGCGTCGTATTTCTCGCCTCCTTCGCCTTTTTTGTTGTCGCGGTCGGCATCGCCTCATACTTTTTCTTTATGGGGCGCAACATGGTATCGTCAGAAAACGTCGATATCGAGATAAGCGGCCCCGTAGCGGTGCCGGCGGGTGAGGAGCTCGTGCTGCAGGTGGGTGTTGTGAACAGAAACCCTGTTGCGATGGAGCTTACGGACCTCGTAGTTGATTTCCCCGACGGCACACGGAGTCCCACCAATCTGGAAATGGTCCAGGCGCGCACGCGAGAATCCTTGGGCACTATTGCCTCGGGGGCCCGTACCAAAACAACGGTTCGCGCGGTGCTCTTTGGGGAAGAGGAGTCAAAGCAGCAGATCAAACTAACGGTCGAGTACCGCATAAAAGACAGCAATGCGATATTCTTCCGTGAAGTTACGTACGAAGTACTCCTCTCGTCGGCCCCTGTCACCGTGGCGGTGGATGGCGTACATGAGCTCTCTTCCGGCCAAGAGCTGCCGCTCACCGTCACCGTCACCTCGAATGCAGCAAAGGTCCTCCCGGACCTTTTGTTGCGTGCGGAGTATCCGTTCGGGTACGAATTCAAGGAGGCGCAGCCGGCTCCGGCGTTCAGTACCAACGTTTGGGAAATAGGCGATCTGGAGCCCGGAGCGAAGCGCACTATTCTCCTCAAGGGCCTCCTGGTGGGCCAAGATGCCGAGGAGCGCGTGTTTCGTTTCAGTGCGGGTACTCGGAGTGAAGAAAGCCCACAGGAGCTCGTGACAACATTTCAGAGTGCCGCACACGAGCTCTCGCTCGCTAAGCCGTTCATCAACCTCGTGCTTCGTCTCAACGACGACGACGGCACCGGCGAGGCGGTCGTGGTGCCGGGCAAGCCCATCACAGGCAGTATCGCCTGGTCAAGTCAGCTTCCGTACCCCATTTACGATGTTGAGGTGTCCGCCGTGTTCACGGGCACACTTCTAGACAGGTCCTCCGTGCGCTCTTCAAACGGCTACTGGCGCAGTTCGGACAACACCATTATCTGGACGCGACAAACGGAGGACTCTTTTGTGCAGATAAACCCGGACGAGAAAGGCGCGCTGAACTTCAGCTTTTCCACTATGTCGCTCGCACGCGACACGAGTGCGCGCAACCCATACCTGCAGATCACCCTGTCGGTCAAGGGCAACAGGCAGGCCGACGATGACGACAATGTGTCTGAGGAGATCGTGGCGAGCGCGCTACGCACGATAAAGCTTGGGAGCGACCTCAAGATCACGCCGCGTGTTGCGTACTCGCTCGGGCCGTTCAGAAACGCAGGGCCGTACCCACCGCGGGCGGACCAAGAGACTACCTTCACCATTCTCTGGGATGTTTCAAATACGACCAATGATGTTGTAGACGCCACCGTGGCTGCGCAGCTGCCGGTCTACGTTGAGTGGATGGACACAGTAGACCCTGCCGGAGCCATTTCTTTCAACCCTGTGACGCGGCAGATACTTTGGCGCATCGGAGACGTGAAGGCGGGCACAGGTTCGCAGGCTAGTGCGCAGTCTGTGGCGTTCCAGATCTCATACACGCCGAGCCTTGCCCAGGTCGGTTCCGAGCAGGTGCTTATTGAAAAGCAGAAACTCATCGGTGTTGACCGATTCACGGGTGCCGTGGTAGAAACAAAACACGCTGACCTTACGACGCAGATCACAGCGGATCCTAACCTCGTCAACACACACGGTCGTGTCGTAGAGTAGGGCTTAAGGACAGGCGAGCCGTGGCAGAGTAGGACACGCATGCGTTTCTTTGCGTATGCAACAGTCCCGTACGCGAGGTATGTATTCGCGGCACGGTACATAACAGCTGACCCCCATATTTGTATGAAAACCCCATCCCTTGACGATATCGTCTCACTCACCAAGCGTCGCGGCTTCATCTATCAAGGCTCCGAGATATACGGAGGCCTCGCTGGTACGTGGGACTACGGGCCTTTGGGTGTCGCGCTAAAAAAGAACATCGAGCGCCTGTGGTGGCGTA
>CAYWMQ010000045.1:0-6696 GCA_964459635.1 uncultured Candidatus Saccharibacteria bacterium
TCAATGACCGCAAGTCTCCCGTGTTGTGACGCCACATCGGCATCGTAGAGGGCTGCGTACGTTGTATCCGCGTCCAGCTCCTCGCGTGTCACTTTAGAGACAGTGCGCCCATACGCGGCGCCGAGCGAAAAGACCTGAAAGCCGCCCGAGTCCGTAAGAAGCGGCCCGTTCCACTGCATAAAGTTGTGCAAGCCGCCCGCCTGCGCCACGAGCGTTGAGCCCGGTGTGAGGTGGAGGTGGTAGGTGTTTGCAATGAGCGTCTGTACGCCCGTAGCGTGCACCATCTCCGGCGTAAGCCCCTTCACCGATGCTTTCGTGGCCACCGCAACAAACGCGGGTGTCTCGATGTCGCCATGCGGCGTATGCAAAAGCCCTCGACGGGCTTTAGAAGTCTTTGACCGCGAAGTAATTTCAAAGGCTACGGGAGACACATTGAGAGAGAGTAAAGAGAAAAAAGAAAAAAGTAAAGGTAGGACGGGTCCTGTGCGATATGTGTACGAAAGTGCGCCGTTGTGACGTTTTTTACGTATACCCGTAGTCTTACGTTTTACTCTTTGCTACTTTCTTTGTTCAAAACCCACAGCAGCAGCCCGATGGCACAAAACAAGGTGAACCCCATAAGCGGCATCGTCACGAAGCCAAACTCAAACACGTAGCGCGTAGCACAGGTGCCACCTTCCGCGAGGAAGTTGCATGCACCACTAGGTGCTATGCCTACTTGGTACAAATGGTGGTACCCCGTAATGGCTGCGCCAATAGCGGCAAGTGCGAGCGCATACGGTACCACAGCCACGTCTTTACGGTATGCAGCCACTGCGAGTACCACTGCGAGCGGGTACATCATGGTGCGTGCAAACCAGCAGAGCGGACACACGGGAATACCTATCACCTCGGAGTACCACAGGCTTATCACGAGCGCCGCGCCGGAAAGGGTGGCCGCCCCTGCGAGACCAAAGCGTGCGATATGCGCATGGAGCGCCTCCGGAAGCCATGTGCCTTTCACGATACGGTACCCGAGTGCGCCGACGACCACAACGAGCAGCCCTACGGTCCCGAGCGCGAGCAGATACGTGACAGTGTCAGCGAGCGGCGTCATGAATGTGTGACTACTTAGTGTAGTACTGCGTACAGCTTGTTCTTTCTGCAAGCGTGGCGAGTGGCACCTCGCCGGTCACACGCTCACCGTTCGCAAACACCCAAGTGGGATAGCTCGTTACATTCGCTTCTTTACACACTGCCTGCTGGCCTTGTGTGTCCGGAGTGGAGCATTCTACATACGGCAACAGACCGGCAGACTTACCGAACGCTCGCTTCTGTGCTTGACAGTGCGAACACCAAAAAGCGCCGTAAAACTTTGCGCCGGAATCGGTAATACACTGAGCGAGCGCGTCATGTGTGCCGGGTGTTGCCTTGTTGAGTGTCAAAAGAAAACCCACGAGGACCACCGCGATACCGAACAGCACCCACCATTTTACGCGAAGCAGCGTGTGTATGAAGTTGTTCATATGATTGCATTTACAGATACCTGAGGCGCGGCGTCATGTTGACACGCCCGAATATAAAGTAATGTATGCCAAGTATAGCATGAGTGAAGAAACACTACCGTCTTCACCCAAACTTACGCAAGGAGCAGGTAGGCTTACAGATGGACCAAACCGATACGGGAGTACAGCCATGAGAAATACAATGGTGTTCGTCTGGACGAGTGTGCTGGTGCTAGCCGCGCACCCCGCCATATCCCATGCGCAGCAGCTTACGCCAAGCGTCTGCCGGTGGTACGGCCTTGCCGAGTCGTGCACCGTGCACGACGTACGTGAACGCGCCGCGCGCATGGCAACACATCGATATGTGCCGGATGGTACGCGCATCGGGCGCTCCGTAGGAGATAGCAAAGCCGGTACCGGGACACTTGCGCCTGTTCAAGAACGGAGCAACACTACCGCACCAAATGTGCCATCTGCAGAGCCCGCCGCTCCGCGCGGACTGATGCTGTACGCGGTGCCGACCACGCCTGTATGGAGGTGAAGATCACATGAGCATGTCATGCTCTGCACATGTTGTGCTTCTTACGCTCTTGCTTACTGCCTGCGGGAGTTATGTACGCGAGGTACAGACCATCTCGTTCAGCAACGGCTGCGTCGTGGAGGTGAACTACGCGGGCACGGAACACTGGCTGAGCCCGTCCACCACTGCGGGATTTGCCGCGGTAACGACACCCAGCGACAGGCATGGCAACCCCTGCCCGCACTCGCTCGTCGCACTTGGACAGGCTGCTGAAGCGGGTATGGCTAAGCCGCTCATCGAAGCCGTTACCACGACCACCTCTACCATCATAGCGGCTGAAGCATTCAAGGAAGGTGCAGGCAACATTCGCCCCGATCAAACAGCAATGCGTCTTCATGCTGAGGGCGGAGATGGCGGCAGTGCACACGCATCGTCGAAAGCCGACGCGACATCAAACGCTCACGCAAACACCACCCGCAAAGGCTCGCGCAAAAAAGCCGTCTTTCACCACGGCGTATGGTACTAGGAGGATCTTCCGATGCGTCTGACATTACCGGTACTGTTCGTATGTGTGTGCATTCTGTCTGTTGCCTCGCAAGCGCACGCATGGACGTATGAGCCTGAGCAAAACATCACTGCGATACGCTTTGAGCGCGGCGACACAATATCAACGGTGTGCAGCGCTCTCCGGAAGAAAGACAATCTTCCACGCGATATTGGTTCCGCCCCGGGCGGAGCCATCGGCTGGTGTGTACACCATGCGCTGGCAAAGAACGAGCTCACCGATGCTGATGCGCGTCGTATACCCATAGGTGCGGTGCTGCTGTTTCCGCATATTGCACCCGAGAGCCGCAGGAATGAGGCAGGCACACTTTGGGACGAGCTTACGAGTTTACATGCCGCGCTCTTACTACGCGATCACGAAGAGCGCCTGGCTGCCGTGGAACGTGAGAACCGCAGTGTGCGCGATGCGCTGGTACGGGCGCAAATGGACATACAACGACTGGAGGGCGAGCTTGCCGCTCGTACGTCTGAGGTACGTGCAACCACTATTGTCAAGGTACCTGACACATACGCTGCAGGTGACACAGGAATGGAGGGTGATGCGCGACCGGAGGCTCTGAAAGCCCGCGTGCTTGAGCTAGCCGCCACAGTGGCACGACAAGAGGCTGTCCTCACGGAGTGGCGAGCGGGAGCGCGCATAGCGATAGTGGTGTGTGCACTGCTTTCGCTCATAAGTGCGTTCACCGCACTTGTCGCACTCCGACGCGTACGCACTCTGGGTAAACGGCTCGCGGTGATTGACGCGCGCCTAAACGCCATTACGACGGCAGCAGGACCTGGTACTCTGGGTGTTACGTAACTTGTTACGTAACACCCTCTATAGCTGATCGATACGTGCAAGATAGCTTTTCGGCAGGTTGGCATAAGACCCTCGCATGCGTGCGACCCCGTGCGAGTTTAGTTCTTTCTTATAGTGAAGCGCGCTACAATGCCCCGTATAGGTATGGGCAACGAGCGCATACGCGCCGATGTTACACGCGCGGCCCGCACGATCTGGCGGGCCGCTCTCTCGTCACGTGTCAGTTGTTCCATTCGCACTGCGCACGTGTCACACCATGACGTACACATGAGATCAGCGCGTCCGCCGCTCGTTCGAGGAGCACATCCAGTGCCTCACGCTCGCGCTTGGTAAAGCCGCTTAACACAAAGTCATGCACCGCATCAGCACCCTTGGGCTTCTTGGGCTTACCGGACGGAGTGAGCGGTATCACACCGATGCGCAGTCGTGTGAATTCTTGGGTACGCAAAGAACGCTGCACCGAGAGTACGCCATTGTGTCCGCCCGCACCCCTGTTATGGACAAAACGCAGCGTGCCGAACGGGAGGTCAATGTCATCGTGCGCGACAAGCAGGCGCTCAAGGGCCTTCTTTGACTTGACGAGAGGCGCTACCGAGCCCCCCGACCTGTTCATATAATTGTCCGGAAGCACGAGCCGTACCTTTGCACTATCGCATTGTGCCACGGCCACTTGTGCTCGCAGTCCTTTGTCGTACCGCCACTCCGAACCCGAGAGCTTCTCGTGAAGCTTCGCGACGACCATCCTTCCGACATTGTGGCGCGTATGCTCGTACTCCGTTCCGGGATTACCCAAGCCTACTATGATGTATTCCATGTAAAAAGTATAATGGAGAAGGTACAAAGTAGAAAGCAGAAAGAAGAAGGAAGAAAGAGAAAAAGCGGTGAGACACGTAATTGCACAGACGCTACCTCGGTACGTGTAGGCATCAGTCGTGCTCCGCATACGCATTCCGCATACGTGAGCGCGCATCGCCATTTCTTGCATTGCAAAAATTTGGTATACTACTTTTAACCGTATGGATCCCCTTACCGTTCCACCTCGTACGATGCAGTCTGATGACAGTTCTTTTGAGCGGGGTGAAGGCCACGCGCCTCCTCCTCCGCGCGCGCGCGGACCGCAAGAAAGCTTTGTGGTGGAAATATTCAAGTTTGCCATACTCACACTTGTCATTGTCGTACCCTTCCGTCTATTTGTGGCGCAGCCGTTCATCGTTTCCGGCGCGTCTATGGCCCCTACGTTCGAGACGGGCCAGTACCTCATCATTGATCAAGTGACGTACAGGCTGGAGCAGCCGAAGCGAGGCGATGTGGTCATTTTCAGGTACCCCAATGACCCGGATAAGTTTTTCATCAAGCGTATCATAGGCCTCCCGGGCGAAACAGTGTCTCTCAAGGGCGGGGTGGTGGAAATACGCGACTCTCGTTCCGGTGAAAGCACGCGGCTGGAGGAGCCATACATTTCGATGCCTACCATAGACGATGTACTTACTATTACCTTGTCATCGAACGAGTATTTTGTGATGGGAGACAACAGGCCGGCCAGCTCGGACAGTCGCGTATGGGGGCCGGTACCGCGCTCAAATATAGTAGGAAAGGCATTTGCAAGGCTCCTGCCGCTCCCTCTCATAGGTCTCCATCCCGGAGAGTACCACGTGTATTCGGAAAACGGCACGTCCGGAGAGTAGCCGGCGAGACTCGCACGCATGCATACCCTACCCCTTAAGACGTCCGAGTTTTACAAGCGGGCCAGTGCCGTCGCTGAGCACTACGGCTTTACCCATGTCTCGGACCTCGCTGACAACAAGGATCGCGGAGCCGTGCGAGAGCTGTCAGTGATACCTACACGCGCCCCCGTACATGAGTTTCCTCAGCAAGCGTTTCTGGAAGGTCTGCAGCGCGCAAGCGGCAAGGCACAGCTCTCGCGACGTGAACCACTTCTCTACTATGCCACCCTTTCCCTCTCGTCACGCCAACCGGGCAAAAGAGTGTCGGCTGTTGCCCTCAATGTGCTCGCTACGCGCCAGCCGCTCGCTGAGGTACTCGTGCTTAAAGCTACTGCGGCGCTTCTTGAGGAAGTGGGAGTAAAGCGGTACCGTATCCGTGTCAATTCCATCGGAGACCGCGACTCGTCGGCGCGTTACTACCGCGAGGTGGTGCAAGCGCTGCGCAAGCACCTCGACACACTTTCGCCCGAGCATCGTGAGCTTGCGCGTACCGATGTGCATGCACTTTTGGTGGCGCTCACCGACGCTAAACACCCGCTTCTTGATGAGCTCCCGCGTACGGTCGAATATCTCACCGCGCCAAGCCGCAAGCATTTTAAGGACGTGCTTGAGTACCTTGAAGGAGCCGGGCTTTCTTTTACGCTGGACGACCGTTTCATCGCGAGCCGCAGCCACTACTCGCACGTGATATTCGAGGTGGTGCCCGAGGAGGGCGAGGGCGAAAGCGCCTCCGGCATACCCTATGCGCGCGGCGGCAGGTACGACGAGCTTACGCGCGCAGTTGCTCGGATGCCCGTACCTGCGGTGGGTATCGTGCTCGCAGCGCACACCCAAGACCAAAGCACCGCCGTCATTCGAGTGCGTGCGCAGCAGCCAAAGGCGTGTCTCATTCACGTGGGGCCTGAGGCGCGCGTCCGCAGCTTCAAGGTACTGGAGCTTTTTCACAAAGCACACGTGCCCGTGGAACAGTGCCTCCAGTTTGAACGCTTTTCAGAGCAGCTAGCATACGCCGAGCACAGCCGCGTGCCGTATGTCGTTATTATGGGCCAAAAAGAGGCGCTTGACGGGGTGGTCATCGTACGACACGTCGAGAGCCGCACCCAGACCACCATTCCCATTGAGCAGTTGCCCCGTTTTTTTAAGACGGTCAAAGCATAGAGACACGGCTCCGTATATGCGCCTTGCACACAGCAGAGCCTCGTGGTAGACTTACGCACTATATGGCGAACACCAACGTAGAAGTTACAAGACATGGCAATGAAAACATAGCGGGACTTATGCGCCGCTTTTCGCGCAAGATGCAAAGCTCGGGTGTGCTGAAGCGTGTGCGCTCGTTGCGCTACCACAGTCGTGCGGATTCGGACGCTCGCCGCAAGAAAGCTGCGCTCACGAAGCTCAAGCGCCACGAGTGGTATGTCGAACAAGAAAAGCTCGGCCGTGTTGTCGAAAAGAAGAAGCGCCGATAGCAGTGCTGCGGCTTTCGGCCTTAGCATCTCAAAAAGCGCGCGCCGTGCATGGGCGATGCATGGTTTTTTGAGGATCAAGCGAGTGATTCTCGGCGACACATACCAACTCTCACTCGTACTTATCGGGGATGCACGTGCA
>CAYWMQ010000046.1:0-6589 GCA_964459635.1 uncultured Candidatus Saccharibacteria bacterium
CTCGTTTCAAGCTACGCCGACACGCTCATGTACGCATGGAACCCGGGCGGCGAGGGGCGCACATATCTCTACACAGATAGGCCAATATATCGCCCTGGCGACAAGGTGTCGCTCAAGGGCATAGACCGCGTGGGCTACGACCAGCGCTGGCGCATCGTGGAGGACTATGAGGCTCCGGTAAAGGTTTATGACGCGGCAAACAAAGTGGTGTATGAGCAGCGCATCGCGGTGGGGCGCTACGGCACGTTTGCAACAGACTTTACGCTCCCCATGGACGCGAGCCTCGGACAGTACCGCATAGAAGCGTTTGACCAATACGGCTGGTTTGACGTGGAGGAGTATGCGCCCGCAGCATTTCGCCTTACGGCCACACCGCGCGCCGAAGAGCATATAGCGGGAGAAACGGCCGCACTCGATCTCGACGCGCGATACTACTTTGATGCACCCGTCGCAAACGCAGACGTGGAATACACGGTTGTGGCGCAAGACTATCATTTCGATCGGTATACAGACGAATACTTCAGCTTTGGGGCAGGCTGGTACTTCTGTTATGGCTGTGGATACGGGGATGAATTTGTGACACGTGGCACGCTTACGCTCGACAAAGACGGTCGCGGCTCTGTCTCCGTACCGCTTACGTATGACTCCTACTTTGACAAGCCGGACGAAAAAGGCAGCAAGCTCTTTACCGTCATCGCGCGTGTGAAGGACCAAAGCGGACGCCAGGTGACCGGCCAAGCATCGGTCATCGTGCATCGCGGCGAGCACTACCTCGGGCTTCGTACCGACTCATACGTGGGCGCGGCCGGTGCGCCGCTCGGGATACGCATAAAGAGTGTGGACACCAAAGGCATCCCCATCGGACTTTCCGGCATTGAGCTCACTGCATCCAAGGTGGAGTGGGAGTCGTACCGACGGCGCGAGGTGGATGGAGGCTTTTACTACCACAGCGAAGAAAAAAAGACCGAGGTACTGCGCACGCAGGTTTCCACCGACCGGGAAGGCAACGCCACGTACGC
Source organism: uncultured Candidatus Saccharibacteria bacterium (assembly GCA_964459635.1). GTDB lineage: Bacteria > Patescibacteriota > Minisyncoccia > Phycocordibacterales > UBA12088 > CAYWMQ01. The sequence goes on from CAYWMQ010000046.1 coordinate 1,020, forward strand.
GCACACGTTTAGTGAGCCGGGTGAGTACGAGCTCGTGGTGGTGAAGAAGGACGGCCGCGGCAACACAGTGCGCACGACGGAGCGCGTGTACATTGCCGGTCCGGGCAGCGTGGATGTGCGGCCCCTGAACAACGAAGCACTAACCCTAAGGCTCGACAAGCAGAACTACAAGGCAGGTGAGGAAGCGACCGTGCTCGTAGAGTCACCCTTTGAGAAGGCGCGGCTTCTCCTTACCACAGAGCGCGGCAGCGTGTACCGTACGTGGACGCGTGAGGTCACAGGCTCGCTCTTTACGGAGAAGGTGCCCGTGGAAGACAAGTATGCGCCGAACAGCTACGTGACGGCGCTCCTCGTCGGTCCCGGCCCCAGTGTGAAGTTTGGCACCACGGAGCTTCGCGTCGACAGCGATGTGCATGACGTAGACATTGAAGTGACGCCGAGCAAGGGCGCGTACCTGCCCGGCGAGGAGGTGGAGCTTCGGGTGCGCACGACGCATCGAGGCGCGCCGATACAGACAGAAGTCTCGCTTGCGGTTGTGGACATGTCGGTCCTCGCGCTCAAGGGCAACCCAAAGAAAGACCCGGTGCGCTTCTTCTACGACAGTATGCCGCTCGGGGTGACGACCGCCCACAGCGCCAAGAACCTTCTCGTACAGCACGACATTCCGACCGGCACCAAGGGAGGCGGTGGTGGTGATGGCGACCTGGCCACCAAAAAGCGGGGCATCTTCCGCGACACGGCGCACTGGGCGGCACAGGTGGAGACCAATGACGCGGGCGAGGCGACAGTGCGCTTCACCCTTCCGGACAACTTGACCACATGGCAAGTGGAGGCGCTTGGCATCACGCTTGATTCGAAACTTGGCGTGAGCTACAGAGAATTTCTGAGCAAAAAGCCCGTCATGGCTGTGCCGCAGCGTCCGCGCTTCATTGTGCCGGGTGACACCGCGTATCTTGGCGTGCAGCTCGTGAACAACACCGACGAGGCGGTGACGCTTGCCGCCTCTGTACGCTCTGACACGCTCATCGTACACGACACGGATACGCGCAAGGTGCGCGTGCCGGCGCGCGAAAGCCGGCTCGTGTACTTCGAAACAGAAGCGCCTGCCGCGACGCGTTCCGGGGTGCACCGGGTGACCTGGAACGCAGAGGGAAGTGGCTACAGTGACACCGTAGAGCTTCCGATACCCATCGCGCGCGATCGCACCTTCGAGACGGTGGCGACCGCCGGCGTGAGCCGTGAAAAGCGCGTCTTCGAAAGCATATACGTGCCAGAGTACGCGGGGCCGGAGGGCGAGCTTACCATCACCGCGCGGCCCACGCTCGTGACGTCACTTTTGAGTGCCGTCTCCGACATAGCGCTGTACCCGTACGGGTGCAGCGAGCAGATCGCGAGTCGCTTGGCCTCCCTTGCGTCCATGGTGCGTGCGGAGCGCGTCTTGGGTGAGGCAGCAGGGGACTTGCGCACACGTGTTCTCGGCGAGAGTGGTGGCAATGTGCAGGAAGAAATAGAAAAAGGTATCCGCGACCTTGGCGGAAGGCAGACCCCGGATGGCGGCTTCACCTTCTACGAAGGCGGTGTGCCGAGCGTGCCGCTTACGGTAGAAGTGTTGGTGGCGCTTACCGCAGTACGCGAAGCCGGGTACCGCGTACCCGACGATGTCTTTGAGCGCGCCGCGCAGTACCTCACACGCGAACTTTCTCGCGAGAAGCACTATGAGCACGACAACGATTTCATCGCGCGGGCTGCATTTGCGCTTTCGTCACCCTATGTGCCGAAGAACGCGCGCGAGGCGCTCGCTGCCCGTGTACGCGCCCTAGCGGCGGATAATAAAGCGCTTGAGAGTTTGGGCACGACGGCGCTTGGCTACCTCGCCAATGCTGCGCTTGCGGCGCCATACGAGAGAGGCACCGCCGACCGCTACATGTCCGCACTCGAAAACCGTGTGGTGGTGGATGCGCGCGGTGCATATGTGCGCGACCGCGTCGAAACGCGTCGGCACTGGTTCAGCAGCACAGAGAAAAACACGGCGCTCTTTGTGCGCGCGATAGCGGCGCGTGGCGGGGAGCACCCGGTAGTGGACGGCCTCATGCGCCACCTCGTGGCGAGCCGTGGGCCGGATGGCGCGTGGGGTAGCACGAACGCGACTGCCGCTGCCATAGATGCGGCACTCCGGCTCGCCGAAGCCCGCAAGGAAGGAGATGTGTCGTACACTCTCAGCGTGCTCTTGAGTGGCACGGAAAGGGCGGCGCATACAGTTGAGCCGAAGACGCTCGCACAGGTGTTTACGCACGTGATTCCGCTCAATGAGTTTGCAAAAAACAAGCTCTCGCACGTGTCTCTCGTGCGCAGCGATGAGGGCGGCGCCGGCTCGCTCTACTTCGACATGGCGCTCCGCTACGCGCTTCCGCCGGACTTGGCACCCCCGCGCGACGAGGGTATCACCGTGTCGCGCACACTCATTCGCCCGGGCTCGGACGAGCCGGTGCACACAGCGAAAAAGGGCGAGCTCATCACGGGGGTCTTAGACATCACCATACCCGAGGAGTACCGCGCAGTGTCCGTGGAGAGCTTCGTGCCAGCCGGCTTCGAGATAGTCAACTACCGCCTTGCGACCGAGTCGTCCCGAGACCGTGATGCTATGGAACGCGAGGAGCGCCGGCAAGCGGGTGAGCTTGAGGAAGCGCAGCACGAGTACTTTGAGCCCGAGGCAGGTCCCATGCCGTACCCCGTGACACATGAAGAAATGCACGACGACCGCGTGTTCCTCTTTACCGAGGAGGTGTCACCCGGCATGTACCGCTACGAGTACACGCTGCGCGCGCTCATCCCGGGCACGTACCGCCACATGCCAGCTACCGTCCGGGAAATGTACCGTCCTGAAATATTCGGCCGCACCGAGGGTGGCACGTTCACTATTACGGAAGAGTAGTGGGGTCAAAAAGGTTGATGCTGTGCACATAGGACAGTAACAGCGCAATATACCGCGCTGTTACTGTCGTGCTTGACGAAAGCTTTCTTGGTGCTACACTAACGGTACATTCGGGATTTTCCCGCGACCCCGCCAGCGATGGCGGGGGACATCGTTATGTGTACAGGGCGGTAAACCCCTCCCGCACCCGGGAAAGGTCTGCATCATCCATAGTTCCAAGTTTAGACGAAAGTCTACGATAATCTAATGCGCGCGCCTGATGCAGACACGCAAACATAGCCTTTTCCTGATGTCGGAAGGCAACGTACCATGTGCCGCTCCTGTTCTTTGTTGTAGTAGGAATCACGAAATAAAACCCGTGCGCGAGTTTCTTATACACAATCACCGGCCTTGAGAACTGCTCGCTTTTGCCATTGATCTCCGATCCTACATTCTCACCTACGAACGCCCACCAGATATCGCCTTGGGAAACATGCGGTGGTGCGTGTGTCTTGTTGTGCAGGCGCTCCTTGAGGCCTATCCAGAGCAGGAACTGTTTAACCATAGGCGCATCATAGCATGAACAGCTTGTAGTGTGCGCTGTCACATGCCAGCTACCGTCCGGGAAATGTACCGTCCTGAAATATTCGGCCGCACCGAGGGTGGCACGTTCACTATTACGGAAGAGTAGTGGGGTCTGCGAGGACGCGTACGCGTATCGTCTCAGATGCACCCTCAGCGTCTCGCGCCGTAAGCTCGTACGTGCCGGGAGCCTTCGGGTACCAGCCTTCGCGCACAGGCGTGTACGCAGTGCCGTTTATCGTCCAGGTGGCTTCGCGTCGCGTAGTGAGCGGCACCCGCATGCCCGGCTCATAGACGAGCTCGTCGCCATCGTGCGGTAAAAGGATGAGGTCCCGGTCGGCAAGGAGCGTGCGCGCCGCCTCCGGGTCGTCGCCCGTGAGGCCGTACGACACGCCGCGCGAGGAAGATACCGGCACGACGCCCGGTAGTGAAAGCGGCGTCCCCTTGTGGTACTCGGTCGTAAACATAAGCTCCATTACGCTCCGCCACAGGCTGCCCGCGCCCACAGCCCCTGTCACGGTACGCATGGGCCTGTTTTCGGTGTTCCCGACCCAGACCCCCACCACAAAGTCGCCCGTGTAGCCCACCGTCCAGGAGTCGTGGTAGTCGCGCGAGGTTCCCGTCTTTACCGCGTAGCCCCCGCGGGAAAGTGTGAGCGGGCCGGTCAGCCCAAATTGCTCCACGCCCGCCGTCCGGTCGGTAAGAATACTGTTTACGAGTGCCACATACTCCGGCCTGCTTATGTGTTGCGCCCCGCGAAGACGTGAGGACGGCGGAAGTGCGTAGACCGGTGCCCCGTTCGCGGTACGGCCTATCGTAAGGGAGCCAAGTTCGCCACCGCGTGCGAGCGCTGTGTACGCGTGGGTGAGGGTGAGCAGGTCAAGCTCCAGCCCGCCGAGTGCGATGCCGTACGCGTAGCTCTCCCATGGGGCAGTGGGGACAAAGCCGAGGTCATCTTCGAGAAAGCGGTACACATCGGGCAGGGTAAGGAAGCGGGTCACCACCACGGTCGGCACATTGAGGCTGTTTGCAAGCGCTTCTTCGAGGGTCACCGTCCCGCGGTAGGTGCCGTCGTAGTTTTTTGGGTAGAGTGCAAAGCCTGTGTCGATGCCATACTTGTACTCGCGGTCCGCCACCTCTGAGTACGGGCGCAAGCCCCGCTCAAAGCCCTTGAGGTAGAGAAAAGGCTTGATAGTGCTCCCTATGGGTCGGCGCTCAAGCGCCATATTTATCTTCATACCCGGCGCATCGCTCTCGGGCTTGGGCGAGCCCACGAGTGCAAGCAGCTCATTGGTATGCGCGTCGATGACCACGACTGCGCCGTGGGTCATGCGCCTGTAGCTGCCGCCCTCCACGTGCCGTGCGAGCAGCGCCCGTATGTTTTCCGTAAGGCGCGCATCCAGCGTGGTGCGCTCGCCGCTCTGCGGCTCTGCAGCCTCGCCATAGCGCGTGAGTGCCCGGACGCTCATGAGCTCAAGCCACATGCTGTGCGCGCTCTTTTGAGGCGCGGCGACAGCAACAGGTGGTGCGTACCCGAGCACACGAGCGAGCCAGCTGCTGCGCTCTTTGTTCAGCGCGCTGTACGGCCGTGCAGCGCTTGGGTTTGAGAGCGCCGCTATAAGCGCGAGCGTCTCTGTGTCGCTAAGCTCATCCACGCGTTTTCCGTAGTACGCGCGCGCTGCAGCGGGGAAGCCGGCTGCGGTGCCGCCCAGTGGCGCGGTGTTCAGGTACATCGTAAGTATCTCGTCCTTGCTGTGGTGGTACTCAAGCGCAAGTGCTGCAAGTGCTTCACGCGCTTTGTTCCTAAGGGTGCGCTCGCGTCCCGTGTTGAGGAGGTTTTTTGCGAGCTGCTGGGTAATAGTGCTCGCTCCGCCCACGCGCTCACCGCGCAGCCTGGCTACAAGTACAGCGGCGATACGGTACGGGTGTAGCCCGGGGTGAAAGTAAAACCACGCATCTTCTTTCGTAAGTACGGCGTGCGTGAGCGGCTCGGGAAAGGTGTACTCGCGCAGCGATACTGCGCCGCGCGGGTTGAGGCTCGCGTACACTACGGCACCGCTTCGGTCGTACTCCACCA
>CAYWMQ010000047.1:0-1980 GCA_964459635.1 uncultured Candidatus Saccharibacteria bacterium
ACGGCAACCTGCCCATCCCGCTCAAGATACGCAACGCTCCCACCAAGCTCATGAAAGGGGAAGGGTACGGGAAGGGATATGAGATGTATGACACCGAGAGCTACTTGCCGGAGAAGATACGAAAGAAAAAATATATTAACGGGAATGAAAGCGGTTCATTGTAGAGAGTTATTACCGAAAGAGCGCACAGTACAGCAAAGAGCAAATATAGCAATTGGCGCAAAAGATTTACCGTCGCTTTTACCATATCACCAAAACAGTCAATACTGAGTCGCCACTCATTTACAGATTGTCTAAGTTGTTTATGGCTTAACATGATATTTGTCGCCGGCTTATTTGTATTTTCACCTTTATCACCGTTTCAAAAGAAGTAAAGCCCTATCTTTAAATTCTTAGGTCGTCCTTGTCACAAACTCATCCTAAAGCGTTTTGAAACAAAAGTTGCGGGTAAACAAAAAAAGACATTAAAGCGCGAACGCTTCAATGCCTCGGTTCTTCCGTTGGCGTATTCGGTTGTGCTCACATTATACTCTCATTGACTTACTGATGCAAAAGCGCTCATGGCTTGTAGAAGATGGGGAAGTGAGCGCAGCGCGACTTTAAAAACGTAGCAGCCTGACCAGAGGGAGAGGCGTTCCTGCCGAGAGTATAAAAAACAATTATGCTCCGGGCTCATTTCTTACGAGCGACCGGAGCATGGTGACAAAGTGTCACAAGGCGTGTGGTGGGGGCGTCCCGTGGCGTTTTTCGAAGTCGGACCTGGCATCGGTGTACATTGTACGGAGTACAGCTACATCCATTGCGGAAACAATGGCGGCGGGTGTGCCAGCCCCGAACGGGTCTAATAAGCGAGGGGTAGCGTAGTAACGCAAAATTGCAGCGAACCAGGATTTTACGGCTAGCAAAACGCGCACGTTGATTCCTCCTTTATTGTTACCATACATCTTGATAACCAACCGCTACGGTACCATATACCGGCTGCCATTGCCACAGAATCGCACCAGCCTCAGAGTTTGTTCGGGAATAGTTGTCGCAGAATCTCATCATTCACTGCGTCACATAGCGTGAATATTGAGAACGTCGATGTTTCCAGATGCACGGTAACTAAGTCCTACGCAGCCTTGTGTGTAGGTACTAACCCAATCTTAAGACGTGGATTGTTGACTACAAACTGATAGACGGCCGGTGACAGTACAGCGGCCAGCACGATGTTCCCTGCGAGGTGCATCGCAGTAAACGGTATCTGCCCCACGAGTGCTGCCGTGAAGGGCTGGCCGAAGAAGAGCGGTCCTACGGAGAGCCCTGTCACGGCGTCGTAGACGAGCGTAGCGGCGACCGCATAGACGACATAGTTTCCGGCCGTGCTTGCGCGGCTTTGGAAGAAAAGCGCGCCACCAACTCCGACGAGGCCGTATGCAACCGCGGTGATCCACGTCCACATGCCTATGCCGCTCGTGACCGCGTCAAACAGTACTATGGCCATAAAGCCGAAAAGAAACGCGCCTGGTCCTCCGTAGCGCTTGCTGAAGGGCATCAGGGTCGCCATCAAAGGCTCGACGTTCGGTGGGCGGAAGGGCAGGAGGCGAATAGCGAAGACTAGTGCGAATCCGAGAAAGTATTTGAGTGCGTGTTCGTTGAGTATGTTTTTCATACGAGGACTCTTAATACGAATAAAACCTGCCCCATCGGCAGGTCTTGCGCACACGAAGACAATGCCTTGGCGGGCAAGCGGGTGCCAAGCGAACGTACGCGAGGCACGAATGGAGGGGGTCGGACTTGCTGCGAATGCAGCTTACCGTTGCGCTACAGTGCAGGATTTTCACCTGCTTCACCCGCCAACCGCGTGCCGTGCAGTATACGCGAGCGCGAGACGAAGCGCAAAAACTCTGCTAGAATCGGCGTGTTCGCCCTCGTAGTTTAATGGATAGAACGGAGGCTTCCGGAGCCTTTAATGCGGGTTCGATTCCTGCCGAGGGCACA
>CAYWMQ010000047.1:2080-3198 GCA_964459635.1 uncultured Candidatus Saccharibacteria bacterium
TTCACCGCGTCCTTGAGGCTCTTTGCAGCGCGGAACTTCGGTACGCGCATTGCGGCGATCTTGATGCTCTCACCTGTGCGCGGGTTGCGGCCCGTGCGTGCGGGGCGAGTCTTCGTGGAGAAGATGCCGAGGCCTGCGATAGACACTTCATCGCCGGTCTTGAGGCCGCCGGTAATAGAGTCGATCATGGTCTCTACCGCGCGCTCCGCATCCGCCTTGGTGCCACCAAGCACCTCATGCACTTTCGTTATGATGTCAGCTTTGTTCATGCTGTATGAGTAACTAATAAGTGACTGCGTGATGAACGTCTAAAAAAAGTATACAGTACGCGGTTTTGTGCGCAATAGCTATCCACATGCTTGCGGTGTATTACGTACCGTGCCTTAGCAGAACATATGCGAGTATATTTGTCAAAAAATGCCCGGTTCTGCTATACTCAGCCCTACCATGAGTATCAGTATTGGCATCTCCGGCGCCGTTGGAAGCTTTTCAGAAGAGGCCGCGCGTACCTATGTGGAAAAGGAAGGCATCAGCGGTTACACGCTGGAGTATCTGGTGTCTGTAGAGAGTGTGCTTGAAAATCTTGAAAAGGGGGCTATAAATGTAGGTATTTTCCCCATAGAGAACAGCAACGGCGGCATTGTGATAGAGGCAGTGTACGCGATGGCAGCGCATCGTTTCAGCATAGAAAAGCTTTTTGAAATAGACGTGCACCACAACCTACTCGTGGCGAAGGGTGCTCATGCGGATGACATCACGTCTATTACGAGCCACGACCAGGCGCTCAAGCAGTGCCGCATGTATCTCAAACGTCGATGGCCCGGCATAGAGCTCGTGGAGTACGCCGACACGGCAAAGGCTGCTGCCGATCTTGGAAAAGGGGTATTGCCTCGTACTACCGCCGTCATTGCCCCCAAGCGCTGCGCCGAGCTCTACGAGCTCGATATACTGGAGGAGTCCATACAGGACCTAAAATTCAACTATACGTCGTTTGTTGTGGCGACACGTAAATAAGCCGCCGTTCGGCATCCACCACACACACCTTGCGTTTGGCTATAGCCGTGGCATGATTGTCGGCGGAAAGGAGGTGAGCCATGCTCATAAAATTTTTCAAGGCG
>CAYWMQ010000047.1:3298-6188 GCA_964459635.1 uncultured Candidatus Saccharibacteria bacterium
GTGCCGTCTGGACAAGTCGGCCGAAACGCACCTCCGCATGTTCTTGCGAGGTGAGATCTAGCCGCGTGCACTCGTGCACGCGGCATCTCCATATGCGGCGCTTACCGAGCAAACTCTATCGCACGGGTTTCGCCTTGCTAACGAATGGGGCGTAAAGCGCAGAAATATGGTATAATATGCAGATGCATACCTTCGACAAAAAGGCACTGTTTTGGGACGTAGACCCTACAACCTTGGACGAGGAGGAGCATGCACCGTTCATCATCGACCGCGTGCTTGCATTCGGTGATCTGGATGATATCGCCTGGGCGCGCGCGACGTACGGGGATGAAATGTTAAAGGAACGTACCGTGCGTTCGCGCTCACTGGACGCCAAGTCCCGTGCCTTTTGGTGCACGTTTTACCAGCTAGACCGCGCTACATGCATACCGAAGTCCTCGAGCCAGGCACCGAGCCCATTCTCATTGCGCTAAGCACCGCGCTTGCCGGAACCGCGCCCTCTATGTACCTTGCGGGCGGGACCGCCCTTGCGCTAGAGCTCGGCCATCGTGTCTCTGTTGATCTCGACTTTTTCTCTCCGGATCCCTTACCGCACGAGCTTGAAGAACTTGCTGCGCGTGTGGGGGACGCACACGTGGTTGGTCGTGAGCCGCGCACGCTTCATATGCTAGTCGAAGGCGTGCAAGTTAGTTTTTTTCAGTACCAGTATCCGCTCATAGGTGAAGTGACTAAGGAAGGAGGTATATGCATGGCGGCACCCCAAGATATTGCAGCTATGAAAATTGATGCCGCATCATCGCGTGGCAGTAAGAAAGACTTCATTGACCTGTACGTACTGCTGCACACCTACACGCTCCCCGAGCTCATAGCTTTTTTTGAACAGAAGTACGCGCATATAGCCTACAATAAGGCGCACATACTCAAGAGTTTGGTGTACTTCGACGATGCGGAGTATGAGCCCATGCCCCGTATGCTCATTCCCGTCACGTGGGACGAAGTGAAAACGCGCCTGACGCATGAGGTAACGGCGCTGGTGCACTAACACACAAGCCGCGTATGCGGCTTGTGTGTTAGTGGTACGAACGGGCTGCTCCTTACCGCGCAAACTCTATCGCGCGGGTTTCGCGGAAGACGGCTATTTTGATCTCACCTGGGTACTTGAGCTCTTGCTCTACGCGGAGTGCGATGGAGCGTGCAAGCTCGCGTGCTTGGAGGTCGCTCATTTCCTCCGGACGTACAAAGATGCGCACCTCACGTCCTGCGGCTATCGCGTAGCTTTTTTCGATGCCGGGGAAGCTGTTGGCGATATCCTCAAGCTCTTGGAGGCGCTTGAGGTAGTGCTCCACCGAGTCGCGGCGGGCGCCCGGCCTACCGCCTGAAATGGCGTCCGCCACCTGCACAATGATGCTTTCGGGTGTCTCGTACGGGTACTCCTCGTGGTGGCTTTGCATCGCCTTTATGATGCGCTCATCTACGTTGAACTTCTGCAGTATGCGACGGCCGATCTCCACGTGCGTGCCCTGCACATCGTGGTCCACCGCCTTGCCGATGTCATGCACGAGCGCCCCCGCGCGCGCCACCTGCACATCAGCTCCGAGCTCCTCAGCGAGTAGGCCGGCAATGTGAGCCATTTCAACAGAATGCTGCAAGACATTTTGGCCATAGCTCGTACGGAAGTGAAGGCGACCCACTATCATGAGGACGCGTGGGTCAAGGTTTAACACCCCTGCCTCGTACGCGGCCTGTTCGCCCTTCTCTTTTATAATGCGGTTTATTTCTTCCGTCGCCTTTGTGACCGACTCCTCGATCTTTGCGGGCTGGATGCGCCCATCTATGATGAGGTTTTCAAGCGCCACGCGAGCTATCTGACGGCGGACAGGGTCGAAGCAAGAGAGTGTGATAAGGCCTGGGGTATCGTCTATGAGCACATCCACGCCTGTGGCACGCTCAAACGCGCGAATGTTACGGCCCTCCTTGCCAATGATCTTGCCCTTTATGTCTTCGCTTGGCAGCGCGATAGAGGTGGTGAGTACATCTGTGGTCACCGCGTTCCCTACGCGGTGTATGGCCGTGGTGAGTATGTCCCGCGCCTTTCGCTCGAGTGCCTCCTTACCGAAGAGCTCAAGCTTCTGCATGCGCACGACCATGTCCTCCTGGCTCTCCTTTTCAAGCCGCTGCATGATCTCCTCCTTTGCCGCTTCTTTCGTAAGGCCCGCCACGCGCTCAAGTGCCTTATCCTGCTCATCCTTGAGGGCATCCACGCGCGCCTTTACGGCGTGCACTTCCTCTATCTTGGCCTTTACACGCTCCACCTCCTTGTCGAGGTCCATCTGACGCTTGTCGAGAAGCGCCTCTTTGTCGAGCATGCGCGACTCCTGCTTCTTTATAAATTCTTCTTTTTCTTTGCGCTCTTTTTCCGCCTCTTTCTTTTCGGCGGCGATGCGCTTTTCCGCCTCTTCTTCGAGCTTGCTCGCCTTCTCTTTGGCCTCAAGCATCATCTGCTTGAGCTCAAGCTCCATCGAGCCTTTTTTACCGACGGTGACGATATAGCGCAGGTAGTAGCCGAAACCGGCACCCGCCGCAAGCGCGGCGAGGAGCGCGAGTGTTATAACTATTGGCGACATAGTGGTGAGGGAAGCCTCACCGACATGCTCGTATGTGTGCGCAGAGCCCACGCCCTAGCGGAACGTGGCTTTTCTGATGCCCGCGAGAGGGCCTTTCAGGTTTTCGCATCGCTCTAAGTCCGAAGTGGGATATGCGCCCATGAGCATGTTGGTCAGCTTCTGTGTTTAAGAAGTGTCTAAATTTCCTGTGAACGACAGTACATTGAGAGCATAGCAAAGATGAACGCCCGTGTCTATGCCACAGAATCATCCTATGTGTCAATTCT
>CAYWMQ010000048.1:0-5998 GCA_964459635.1 uncultured Candidatus Saccharibacteria bacterium
AAGGTGGGTGTGAACCGTTCCTGTGTTCGTTATACCACAGCACTTGACATTTGCAACAGTAGGAATAGTGTGAAGATATTATTAAGATTAGGTAAACGCGTATGAACACAAACATGTTGTCGGTGCCGGTACGAACCCCGGAGTTAGCTACCGCCCTAAAATCGAGCGCGTTTACCGTCTCGACCATCCTCGTTGCGGTCGCGTTGCCGGCCTTCATCCACAGTCAGTGGGTGACCGGCCCCATCGTGAACGCGATGCTCATGATCGTGACCGTGCTCGCCGGAGTACGCGCTGCATCAGCGCTCGCACTCTTGCCCGCACCAATCGCGCTCGTGTCGGGCCTTTTGCCTGTGGCAATGGCGCCCATGGTGCCCTTCATTATGTTGGGCAATCTGGTGCTCATCGCCGTATTCGCATCGCTCTATGACCGCTCGCGCGTCATGGCCGTAGCTCTAGCCGCGTGCGCGAAGTTTGCGGTGCTTGCGGGCGTGGCGTACTTCCTCATGGCTCCGCTTGTTCCCGCCGCCATACACACGACGCTCGTCTCCATGATGGGAGTGCCTCAGCTCCTTACGGCGCTTTTGGGCGGCGCACTAGCTCTGGGTGCTCTAAAGGCGCTGGCTCGCTAGCGAGCGCTCACGCCTCCACACAGCCGCCTGCATGGGCGGCTGTGTTGTGTAGGACGCAAAGATGCCCGGCTTCCGAAGAAGCCGGGCAAACGCGAGCGAGTATTAGTGATCGTGCTCGTGGAAGAGCTCGTGTGCAAGCTCACCACCCACGCCGCCGATCTCCTCATAGAGTTTCACGAGCCACGGGATGTCTGTTGCGGTGTGTCCCGTAGCCGCGACATCGAAGCCACTGAGCCGCTTGATGCGTTCTGCGACCATAGCAAGCGGCTGCTTGGGCTGGCCTCCGCCATTGATGCAACCCATGGGTGCACAACCCATAAACTCGGCCATAATCCATGGGGCATTTCCTGCGGCAATGAGGTACCAGACCACATGAGCTGCCTTCAGACCGCGCACAAGAAGCGCCTTGATGGTCAGGCCATCGACTGTGACGGACATCTCAACCATGCCTTCTCCAATCGGCGTACGCGTGATATCGCTCGCCAAGAGTTCACGTCCCGTGCGTTCCTTGCACACGTTGCGAAGAACCGCCTCGGTTACGCCGCCGGAGCGAGCAAAGATTTCCGCGCCGCCCGAATGGTCTGCAAACGGATGCGAAAGCGGAGCTTCCGGCAGCAGAGCGGGGCGTAGGTTTACGATATTCAGGAGCTCGATGAACTGACGCGTGGTGAGCACGACGTCAGTTGCGCCACCATGCTCTTCCGCTTCGCCCGCTTTTGCGGTGCATGGCATGACCGAAACGATACGCACGTTTACACCGTCATAGCCATGTTTCGGCGCCCACACCCGACGAATGAGACGCGAGAGCGCCTCCTGCGGCGACAAGCAGCTGCTTATGTGCTTGCGTAAGTGCTTTAGGCCGTGATCGCTCAGAAAGAGGCGCGCATCACGAACATGGCCCGGGCAACAGGATGTTACGATAGGAAGAGCACCCTCCTGTGCGAGCCGTATCAAGGCTTCGTGAGTTTCCTCCAACGTGATGATGTCCGCCCCGACGCCGGTCGGAATGACATCCACGAAGCCCATGAGCAAACATGCTTGTCTCATCTGCCCATGCGTTGCGCCCAACGTGGGCACGATGGATGGCGCATACTGCAGCACCACTACCTCGCTTGGATCGTTGAGCCACCCGAGTACGCGCTGCACGTAACTGCGCTCGCGGAGAGTGCCGGTAGGGCACGCCATAATGCAGCGTCCGCAACGACGGCATGCATCATGTTCGATGACAGGAATGGGCTTCCCGTCGTGGTATTTCAACACAAGGGCCCGAATGTCTTGCGCCTCACAAGCTTCGGCGCATTGACCGCAGCTCGTGCAGCGTGTCGGATCGACGACAATCCAAGGGAGGCTATCCTCCTCCTCCTGGTCACGGCCTGTAGAACAGGCAGCGCCCAGGCGAAGGAATTTGCAGCCGCCAAGATCAGGACACGTGCTGCAGTTGTTCACTGCGAAGTGTTCTTCGCTTCGCATAGACCAAGCTGTCTCACGAGCCTCAAGCACTTCGGGCGTGAAGGTTTTCACCTCCATACCTTCCGTGACCGCTGTCTTGCAGCTGGGGACGTTTTTTTTGCGCCCACGGACACGAACTTCGGCCACACATAGCCCGCACTGGCCTGGCTTGGTTGGGTTGTTCCATACGTTGCAGAGCGCCGGTACGCGAAAGCCTACTTTGAGCGCCGCCTCGCGGACTGAGGTGCCCTTGGGCACCTCTACCGCCACGCCGTTTATGGTGCAGTGCACCATCTGTTCGGTCATCTCAGTACTCCCTTTACTCGAGCGCGAGACGGAGCAACTCTGCAACCGCTACAAACGCCCCTTGTCCAAGCCCGCACATATAAAGCTCTTTGTCGTTTGGTCGCGATAGGCCGAGCGCGCGGGCACGAACTTGAGCAAGCTGTACATGTGGGCGAGAAAGCTCACCGCACACCTGCTTCGTCCCAAGGTCGCACCAGGTGCACTGTCGGCACGACTCTACATTGAAGAACGCAGCGACGTGTCGGGCGATGGTGACGAGTTCCGGCTTGCGCGCCACACTCAACACCATCACCGCACCGGAGCCCGGAGACGAGCCGGCCCCAGTGAGCGCATCCCAGTTCATGGGAAGAGCCGTATCAACCACCGGCTTGGTTGAGAAGCCACCAGGAAACGCAGCAAGGAAGTCGCCCTCCATGCCGCCCGCCTGTGCAAGCAGCTCAGCCAAAGTCGTCCTCTGTGACGCTACGATGCAGCGAGGAGCACGCACATCACCCGAAAGGGAGTAAATGCGCGGGCAACCTTCGTCCACAAACCACGCCGCCCCGTTTGAGACAATCGCGGGGACCCAGCTCAGAGTCTCCACGTTGTTGACTAGAGTCGGCTTACCAGCCAGCCCTTGTTCTGTCGTACGGCCTTGTTTGCGCCGCGGGATCCCTTGACCACCCTCCATCGAATTGAGAAGTGCGGTCACTTCACCGCGTACGTAGCCGATGGCTCCACGGAAGGTGCGAAGCTTAAAGCGCCATCCTGTGCCGAGAATATTCGAGCCGAGCAGGTTGCTCTGCTCAAGGAACCGGATGGCCCTATCGAGCAGCGCAAGCTCGTCCGGATACTCATGACGAATGTAGATGTACCCCTCAGTCGCACCGGTAGCAAGGGCTGTGATGAGGATGCCTTCGAGCAAGCTCCAGACAGTAAAGCCTGGGACCTCGCCGCGAATGATGCTTCCATCCTTCACCGTGCCCGGCTCACCTTCGTCGCCGTTCACCACGATGTACTTGGGGCGCTGTATCCGAGCGTTTCGGAGACCTTCCCATTTGGTGCCCGCAGCGAAAAGTGCTCCGCCACGGCCATCGAGCTTCGACTCCTTGATGCACTTGATGATTGCCTCAGGACCCATGCCCATAGCTGCGCGAAGTGCAACAAATTCGGGCATTGGAGGAAGAGAAATACGACGCACGATAGGCTTGTAGCTGCCAGCGAGCAGGGCTCGTGCCAGCCGCTCCACCTTTTTGACCGTGAGTCGGGTATGCACCCTGTCACCGATAGCCAGATAAGGCGCGTCTACGCATCGACCGTGGCATGAGACATGCTCGGCGATAACCCGTTTCCCGTGAAGCAGACGAGCTTGACCTTCCTCCAGCCCCAGCAGTTCACACATGCGTGCAAACAGCGCAGGGCCGCCTTTGGTCAGATTACCGACACACGTCGGCATTCCGATACGGAGCGTAGGCTCGCGATCTCGAAATGCCTCATATGCTGTCATGACCGTTCCGACATGCGCTGCGGAAAATCCGCAGAGATGCCCTAGGGCCGCTTTAACGTCGCAAGGGATGTACCCAAGCTCGTCCCGAATACCATGAAGGCAGGGAAGGAGCAGGGACACAGGACCGCCCACGCCGTACTTGCGGCGCGAGCGCCGATAGGCTCGAGCCACGACCTCAGAGATCGTGGGCCTGCAAAGCGGAGTAGCGTTACGTGCGTCCACCGCACACCTCCTTACTTTTGTGACTTTCACTGTAATTACAAAGAACTCGCAGGGAAGCGGAAAGTAGTCTCGCCACCCTACTCCAGGAGCGTCAGGGCGGGGGATACCCGGGTGATGCACTTGGAGCAGAAAGAGGAGAATACTCTCTCGGCGCGTGTTTCTGTACGTGCGCCTCCTATGAGAGAACAAATAAGCCCGAGCCTTGCGGCGCGGGTGAGGAGAAACAGGAAAAACCCGGGCCGCGGCTAGACTGCGTTCGACGAGACCGAGTTTTTGCGCACAATCTCCATACTCAAAGCGTACACCCGGCTCGCGTGAATGCAATCCACAGCCCCGATTGTACCACGTCTTGCTACTTTTGCAAGCGTTTCCTTGACATGTTGCGCCACCAAGTGGTGTTTCTATCAGCTTGTCGTAAGAGTAGCATTTAAGGCGCGCTCGCGTACCACAAAGCCCGCAAAAGCGGGCTTTGTGGTATTTGTTTTGTTGTCTCTTGTTTCTTATCTTTTGTCTCCGTCTCTATTTCTTCCGTATCTCAATAGCGACCGCGTCTTTGTTGTTGGTAGTCTTGTCGGTCTTGTTCGTAGGTACGAGCTCAATTCGGATAACGCCACGCTTTTCCTCGAGCACCTCGTCAAAGCCGAGTGTGAATTCCACCTGCGTACCCGGCGCTATTGAAGCCTGCGCGGGGGAAGTATAGCGGTAATCCTCATCGCCCTCTATCGGCAGACTGGCCTTGAATGCCCATGCACCCGAGGGCTGACCTCCGATATTTGTGACCGTAAATCGTACGGCGGCAATTTTATCGGACGGGATCGGACTTACCGGGAAGAACGTGCCATTGCGCGCTTTGGAAAGTATGCCCGTCTCCTTTATGTCCACCACGAGATCTGCAGGACCGGTTGCAACAGGGCGAGTGACAACCACAGGCTTAGGTGCGGTCACTACCGGAGCGGTAGGCTTTGGCGCAGGCTTGGGCTCGACGGTCACCGGCCTCGGTGTGGGAGTCGGACGTGCGGGCGCTTCTTCGCGCTCATCCTCCTTGGGAGTAGTCGTGGCACCACCGGAGGTTGTGGAGGTCGCACCCATGAGGCCGCTCCTGCTGTCTGCGACGGCAGGGTTTTCCACTGTGACAAGAGAGGTATCGCGGAGGTCGCCATTCACTTCTGCCACTGTGACGTCAATATCAAGATACCTGTTGTTGTTCGATACGGGCACAATCTCCAGACTGCGTGAGCTTGTCTCGTACGGGGTGTCGCACTGCTGCGTCACCCAGCCCCCACCATCAAAGATCTCAAAGGTGGCGCTGTCTGCGCACGAGTAGCTAAAAGCGTAACGCTCGGGTGCTTGCTCTCCCGTGTACGTCCAACCAATGGTGACCTGCTCACCGGAAAGCATGGGTTGGCGAGGAAGATCGAGCGAGAGTGACTCATCGGGAGCCGCGCGAAAAACCGAGGTGATCGCCGCCACTGCACCCGAAAGCCGCTCACCGGCATTTGGTATGAAACGCACGAAGCCTACCGTGAGCCACGCGGCCAGGGCAAGCAGGGCAATCAACCCGAGGATGGCGAGCACTTTCATGATGCCGGAGGCTACGCGCTCACCCGTCGCACGTTCTTCTGCGGCGGCCGCACGAAGCTCCTCATGCTGCTCGTCTTTGTGTATTTCGTTCATACGATCTGTAAGCTGTGGCTCATTAGGTTAGATAAATGTTGGGTATAATATGTATAGCATACTTCGCTGTATAAGTCAAGCTCCTGATGGGCTACTGCTTGACTTCGTTGTTTTGGTATGCTATCATTGTATCACGGACGTGAATGTGGCTGCACGCAGTGGCGTCATGTTGCACTCATGCAGTGTGCGCATACTGCTACAGCACGCATTTGCTGTCAAGCACTGCGGTAAC
>CAYWMQ010000049.1:0-5786 GCA_964459635.1 uncultured Candidatus Saccharibacteria bacterium
GCGAGAAGGGACGACGAAGCAAACTAGGAATTGTGCCACAAACTTAGGAGTACTCTGGATTGCTTCGGCTCCTCGCAATACCCATTAAAGGAAGGCGTGACTGCCATGTTCTTTTCAGGGCGTGAGCATGTACTTAGCGCTAACGTTTATTCCACACGATGTCCACTGTTCATAGCGATGTATCGTATACCGGCATATTTTTCTATACTCATACTATGCATATATCCTTGCTGCTCGTGGTGGTGGCGCAGCTCATAAACGCCATCGTGTCGCTTGTCGATAAGTACATAGTGACCTCTCCGCGGGCGCTTCCGCACCCGTTCACGTATGCCTTTTACGTGAGCGTGCTTTCCGCCGGATCCATACTCGTGTTCCTCTTTTCGTGGGTGACCATTCCGGTGAACGGCTTGAATGTCCCCTCCTTTGCGAATGTTGAAATGCCGGGCCCCTTTGTCATCGCGCTTTCACTTGCGGCGGGGTATACCTTCTTTCAAGCGCTCATATCGCTCTTTACCGCGCTCCGTGAGAGTCACCCGGCCGACGTGGTCCCGGTGGTCGGGGCTATATCCGCTGCAGCAACGTTCGTACTCTCATGGCTTTTCCTGGGTGGCCTCGTGCATAAGCAGACTATTACCGGCTTTTTACTCCTTGTCCTGGGTACGCTTCTCATCTCACACTATCGTTTCAACATGCGCACGGTCATGCTGGTCGCGCATGCGGGCATACTGTACGCACTGCACTTTGTGGTCATGAAAAGTCTTTTTAATGTCACAAGTTTTGACAATGCTTTTTTTTGGTCACGCCTCGCTATCGCAGCGGTGGCGCTTATGACGCTCATGGTGCCGCATTACTTCGAAAAGGTGACGCAGGGCACCAAAAGCGCACACCGACGTGGCGGAGCGCTCCTCATGGGCAACAAGGTCTTGGCGGGGCTTGCGAGTATTTTGGTGCTCAAGGCCATTGAGTACGGCGATGTGGCGCTGGTGCAGGCGCTGGGGGGCTTGCAGTACGTGTTCCTCCTTATCCTTGGTTTCATGTTCGGTGACGCGCTGACCAAAAGCCGCGCGCACCCCGTGCCACCCGAGGACAGAGTGCAACAAGTGATATCGGTTTCGGTCATTGTCTTGGGGTTTTTTATGCTTTTCGTTTAACACGATACTGATCAACGAATGAGTGCGAATGCAACGAATGAATACGAGGGACGCGAAATTTGCAGGAGCGTAGTTCCTGAATCCATAATCCAAAATCTATAATCTACACTAAACATTTTATGACTCTGCGAAGAAGCATTTTACTTCCAGTATGCTTGTCGGTGTGTGGGGTAGTACTTCTACTTTCGACTATCTACTTTCTACTATCACGTTCTGAGCGGCCTCAGAACGTGCAGTACGGTGTCTCCTTCAATGTACCGTATGCGCGCGAGCTGGGGCTCGACTGGGAAGCGGCGTACCGCGCTACACTCGATGAGCTGGGCGTGCGCCACCTGCGCCTTGCCGCGCACTGGCCGCTCGTGGAGCCTGAGAAGGACCGCTACAGCTGGACGGAGCTCGACACACAGGTACGCCTCGCGGAGGAGCGCGGAGCTACCGTCATACTGGGGGTAGGGCGGCGGCTACCGCGCTGGCCGGAGTGCCATGTGCCGGGTTGGGCGCAAACAGAAAGCTGGGAAGCTCAGAAACAGGAAATCCACGACTACCTCACTGCTGTGGTGACGCGCTACAAAGACTCACCGGCTATCACGCACTGGCAAGTGGAGAACGAACCCTTCTTGACCGTCTTTGCGTATGACCATTGCGGTGCGCTTGACGACGCCTTTCTAGAGGATGAGATCGCGCTTGTGCGCTCGCTTGACCCTTCACGACCGGTGCTGGTGACCGACTCCGGCAACCTCGGCCTCTGGTACGGCGCATACCGCCTCGGTGACGCCTTCGGTACGAGCGCGTACCTCTACCTTTGGAACCCGGAGGTGGGGCCCCTGAAGTCGCAGCTGCCGCCCAGCTGGTATCGCGCAAAGGCGGGCCTCATGCGGCTCGCATATGGAACAAAGGAGACGATGCTCATCGAGCTTTCTCTTGAGCCATGGCTCACCGCGCCCGTCGTCGACACGCCGCTTGCCACACAGCTTGAGCGCATGGATATGGTGAAAGTTGAAGAGATACTTTCTTTTGCGAAGGATACGCGCTTTCCAAAGCAGTACCTTTGGGGTGTCGAGTGGTGGTACTGGATGCGGGAGAAGGGTCATCCGGAGTATTGGGAAAGGATGAGGGGCGTATTTAAAGGTAGTGACTAGGGGTCGGTAAGTGTGTAGATATGGATACGCGCCGAGGTGAGAGACGTGCGTTGCACGCGATACGATACACACATAAAATACCGGGTGGCAGCGCCACCCGGTATTCAGTCTTGAAACGATAGTCTAGCTTAAGAAGCGCCGGCTCCGTTTGCGCCGCTCTTCTTCTGCGCTTCCGGCGCTACGCCGACCTTCGCCAGTACCGCCTGGCCGATAGGCGTCTGCGCGAAGCCTTCCACCATGGCCCCGAGCTCGGTGCCGCCTGCGCTGGTGAAGAGATCCATCGCGCTCTTCATGCCATCAGCCGTCCGGCCTGCATTTGCGATGACCTTCACATCAGCCTGCTGCAAGGCCTGCGCCTGCTCGATGCCAATCGCCTGATAGGCTTCGACGGCCCGGACGGTCACGAGGTACTGCTGGTACGCAGCGTTTGCACCAATCTCCTGAGCGAGCGCAATCTGTGCGGCGACAGGCGCAAGCTGCATAGCCTTCTCCGCTGCAGCCTTCGCTTCACCCACCGTCTGCACGGCCGTGGCTTCACGCTGCTGGGCGGCCAGGTGACCATCGGCCCTGATGATAGCGGTTTCGCGTTCCTGCTCAGCCGCGACAATGCCCTGCTTCTTGGTGATATCGGCCGTGCGAACCTTCTCAACCTCAAGGACCGCCATGTCGCGCATGCGGGTCTCTTTCTGCTGAGTCAGGACTTCCTGCCGAGCCTGTTCCTTGGCGATGCCCACGGCCTTCTCCTTTGCCGCTTCGCGCTCGCCGACAACCTGCTCAGCCTCGCGTTTCCGCACATCAACCGTCTGCTGTGCCTCAATCTCAGCGGTTTCGGCCGCCTGCGTGTTCTGCGCGACCTCAATACGGCTTTCTTTCGCAATAGCAGACGTCTTTTTCGCCATGATATTCGCAATCACGTGACTACCGTTCACGTCACGAATATCCATGAGTTCCATCGATTTGACGGAACGGACGCCCCACTCCGCAAGCTGCTCCTGCACCTCGGCCGTAAAGGCGTCGCCGAAGCGTGCGCGTTCGAGCATGATGTGATCAATCACTGCCGAGGCGAGGACTTTACGAACCGCACCCTGCACGATAAGCGTGAGCTGATCGTGCAGCTCCCGCACCGTGCTTACGCGCTGCGCCGCTACGTTGGTGTTGTCGATGCGGAAGAACGCGGTGACATCAGCCATGAAAGGCACACGGTCCTTGTCGTACGCTTCGTAGCTCTTCAACGAGAGGTCGAAGTTTGCCATGGGAAGTTCAATGACGGTGATGCCGAAGTAGGGCACCCAGCTGGGCCAGCGGTAGTACACGTTACTACCTTCTTGGTCCTTGCCGTACGAAATCGTGCGGCGCCTATCTTGTACGATGTGCACGATATTCGTAGGCACTACCGTGCGCATCCACATCATCGCACAGGCCATGCCCACGGCGATGAGCGCAAGCAAGACAAGCGGCACAATGCCAAAAATGGCAACGGCCACGCTTGATACCACGTCCATGTATTCTTTCTCCTCTAAAGGACTCGAGTGTAAGTCCGGAGATACTATGCACCAAAAATAAGTAGTGCGCAACTCACTACAACACGTTACGCGACTAAACGCAAGTGCAAACAACGCAAAAAAAGCGGCGCACTTATGGTGCGCCGCGTGTCTTCAGACATCCAGCCCGAGCTTATGCATCGCGAGTAGTGCCTCGGCATTACCACGTGCATCGTCTACCGGGTGGTGCGTATGTTTGGTGGTCCGCAAGCGGCGGAAGTTGGCACGCATGGACCGCTGCATTCCACGGTAGAGGTCCTGAATGTTCCGGGATGTGTGGCCGAATGGGTTACCGCCTGTATATTCCCACAGGTAGTAGTTCATAAACAGCCAGTCAAACCCGTTGTTGTCTGAAAAGAACATGGGCCGCTTGCCGGAAGTGTCATTGGCACGGAGCCAGTCGACAAACTCCTGCATGACGATAGCAGCCTCTGAAAAGAGCAGGGTGTCCTCACGGCTGTGGCCCGACACCGCAAGAGCCTCAGGGCTCCACTCCTCGGAAATGGGGCGCACTTGGCCGTAAAACGTACGGCTCAGTCCTTCCTCTAGAATAACGGCGCCAAAGGACACCATCGAGTAGCGGGGCGGGTAGGGGCCGTCCGCCTCGACGTCAACGACAACTTTGAGCATGTGCTCCTCCTCTCTTGTATGGTGGAGAATGTGCCGTGCCAGCCTATCCGGCACGGTGTCACCGAGGGGGTGACTAACTACATAAGTAAAGCATGTTGTCGTGCTATACACAATCATTACGTTAGTGCCCCTCCCACACACGGTCAAAAGTAGCACCAACGTTCGTCCTTGCGAGCCCGCAGGCGCGTGCCCTGCCGTAGCCTTGGCGAAGGAGGGAAGCAATACGGAATACACATGCGCAACCTTGCAGATCCTGGGCCGCTTCGCCACCTGCCTGACGGCCGGCAGGCGGCTCGCAGTAACGGTGGGTTTGATCACGTACTTACGCTGCTCTGTACAGCGAGGCCTTGTGTCGGTACAGTAAGAAAAGAGAGATGCACCTTTTAAGTGGAGCAAACAGATGGGTGAGATAGTTCCCAATAAAAAACCCTGCTATTCGCTTATGCGCAAAGCACTACTGCCCAAGAAACGGCCGCGCTCCTGGGCTGAGTATGAGAAGCGCTTTGTGGACAGTATCGACATGATGTGGCTGGACTCCGACGCGCTTGTTATTGTCGTCCATGCCAGTCTAGAAGACATGCGACTGGTGCCGGGTATGACATATATGCCTACAGAGACAGACATATACGTCAATGTAGTGCGTTACCTTGTGGAGCGCATCGAGCATAGAGGAGTAACGCAGCCGGACTTGTCTTTGGAGGCGCTCTGTCATTTGGATCTGCTACTTAACGACGTACAAATGAAGTTGCAGATTTTGCAGCGCCCATCCGGCAAACGCAAGACAATGTTCAGTATCATGTATAAAAAGATTGTTGAGCTTCGGCAGTATCTCACGGACGCGCTTGCGCGCATCGGAGCAGAGCCGCCCGTCGAAGTGCAAAAAGATCTGTCGGCATGAAGATGATGCCGTACAACTCCCACACCTGACCCGCGCCACTCGCGCGGGTTTTTGGTGTACGGATGGTTGAGGTCGATTGTAGGGCTTACAGTGTGCCTCGGGTGTGGTATAGTACTGGCGTTGCGGAGTGTATGTGTTGCGAGGTCGAGTGTCCGAACTCCGCATACGAACCCCGCATACGCACTATTGCCGGGTCGTCCCCGCCTGCCGGCAGGCAGGTAATGGTAGGACTGCGGCAAATTAGAGGTATAGCGGTCCCGCTTAAGGGACGGAGCGGTGTCGCTTTAGTAAGGTAGTACATATTTGCCGGGTCGTCTAATGGCAGGACTGCGGGTTTTGGTCCCGCCTATCTAGGTTCGAGTCCTAGCCCGGCAGCAAGGAGCGTAGCGACGCAGATGTCGGGCTAGGGCTCGAACGGGAAGGGGGT
>CAYWMQ010000050.1:0-5719 GCA_964459635.1 uncultured Candidatus Saccharibacteria bacterium
CCAACCCAAGGAGTGACTGATGGAAGCTCAGGAAACCATGCGTCTTCGCCGCCTCGCAGCAGCCGTTGCCGCTGCAAGTTTTAGGCCCATCGACATGGATGACAGGTACGTGGGTCTAGATCTTCCCGAGCCATTTGGCACCTTCGTCTCCTCGGGGGAATATGATCAGACGAAGGAGCTTCTCTCCCACACAGGCGGGGAGATTCTCGTGGTCGCCGGCCGTGCACCAAGCGAAGCATGCGACCTCGTGCTCGTCGGTGCCGGCTGGATGATCATGGGCAACGCGTTCGGGAAATGTATCTCGTGCGCGGTTGGTCACGAGGAGGTGTTGAGTATCATCGCACAATGCAAGTGGGCGGAGGCGGAGGCGTTAGCGCACATCCGCAACTGCGTGGACCGCATCGTCGAGCGCACCCTGGCCGCCTAGCGCCACCACACCAACGCCGCCCCTTTCGAGGGGCGGCTGCTACGTTTGGCAACCCGTGTCAGCTTGTAATCCAGGGCTGCCACGTCACTAATCAGTACGGCGAGCGTAGCTTTGTGGTTGACAAAGTGAAGGCGTTGTAGTTGTATGGCGTGGGTTACCAAGCCGCGAGATGCGCGGTCATAGTGAGGGGAAAAAGAATGGTTACTTTTATCGGACAGATGCAGGCGGCAACCGAACTCTACCGCGCAGCGCGGAAGGATGCACCGGAGAGCCCGCATATCCCGAACGCCGAGAAGGTGCCGGAAGTCACGGATTGGCTAAAGGGCTCAGAGTGTGAGCACGTCCAGGCACTCCTTGCAGCTTCCGGCGAAATGCTCAAGCTGCACGGCAAAAATGAGCTGTGCGTTCCCGACGTATACTTCTCAGATCAAGGATTCGTCTTAGGTTGGTATCAAAGCCTGGCCGTAACGAAAAAGTACGTGGTCGACGCCGCTACGGCAACGCAGTGGTTTGCGGATTACGACCAGCGTATGTTGGGACACACCATCGGTCAGTCACTCGTGCTCCGCATTCGCGCTGCAGTAGAGGAACTGGTCCGTAACGCGCCGCGGTAGACCTCCTCGTCGAGCGCACCCTGGCCGCCTAGCACCACCACACCAACGCCGCCCCTTTCACGAGGGGCGGCTGCTACGTTACTTTTCACTTTTAACTTGTACCTTTGCCTTTTGACTTTTAAATTTTGCCTTTACTTTACTCCACCGTCACCTCCAACTCCCCCTTCCCATACCCCGGGTACTCCAGCTCAAAGCGATACACACCCGCCGCAAGCGGATGCACTGTGGCCGGATGCGACACTTGGAACATGCGTGTCTGCCCCTGCCCGAGGACCCACGTCACACGATCAGTGGTTTTACACTGCTCACTCGTCGCACTGTCGTACACGAGCGAATCGTTTTCGTCATAGATGCGGTACACCACCTGGCACTTGCGCTTCGCAGCAAGCTCCACCGTTGATGTCGCTTTACTTTTCACGAGAAGCAGCAAACCCTTTACGTCGGCACCCTGCGCGTACGTGCGCGTACCCTGTTCTATGAGCTGAGACACGGTCACTTCCACTTTGTCTGCATTGGGCGTCTGACTTGCAACCGCATCCTGTTGCACGTCCTCCGCCTTGCCGATAAACGCGGCAAGCTCGCGAGCCTTCGGAGCAAGACTCTGCGGTATGACACCACGCTCTATGAGGTGCTCTACAAAGCCGTCGAGTGTGTAGAGGTGATATGTCTGCGCCGCGTACGCCACAGAACCGACTGCAAGGAGGCCTATGAAGAGCGTGAGGGCGAGGAGCTTTCGCATGTACCTATTGTGCCTTGTAGGGCGGCAGAGTGCAAGCCGCTTTACCAGCTTGACGCACACCACAACTCATCATTAATTGTTCTTTCATAAAAAAACGCGTATGGTATGCCGAGCTACCAATAGCATAAGAGGCATCCGTGAGTCACCTGACAGACATGATTAAAGCCGAACTGGCACATGCCGCCGAAGAGGCGGTACGTGAAAGCATTGCGGGAGGCTTCCGCAGCACTGCAGCATACGGGCGCCTTAGGGAGGTACAGGCTCGGGCTTACGCACAAGGTATGCCTGAAGAAGATGTGCAGGCATTCGTTGCGCAGGCGCAGATGTACGCCCGAGAACAACAGAGGAGGGGCTGAGCACGACCACGGGACCCGCGCAGGGTCCCTTTTTTGTCGACACACTATTTTTTTGACACCCCCCACAGAGAGCGGTATAGTGCGATATATGGTACACATCTTTTTTAACGGCACCACGACCACCGCGTAACTGAACGCGCGGGCGGCTCAGTATACTCCGTCCGCAAGGCGGCTTTTTTTATTCACTCACGTTAAGTCCTATGCATCCTACGCTTCCTGAGAAACGCCACACGCTCGCCCACCTTCTCGCGGCGGCAGTACTCAAGCTCTACCCGCACGCCAAGCCCACGCTCGGCCCCGCGATAGACACGGGCTTTTACTATGACTTCGACTTCAGCGGCGGGGATAAGCCCGGCGACGCGGACCTCGTGCGCATTGAGGCTGTCATGCGCGAGATGCTTAAGGAGTGGCATGTGATAGAGGGCGAAGAGACGAACGAATCGGGCGCGCGCGAACGTTTCAGCGGAAATCAGTACAAGCTGGAGCTCATCGATGAAATTGTTGGCCGTGGTGAACCGCTGACGCTCTATCATTCAAAACAAGAGACAAAAGACAAGGAACAAGAGACACTGTTCACGGATCTGTGCAGGGGCGGCCACGCGGAGCACCCACGTGCCGAGATAGCGCCCGACTCATTTCTGCTCGATCGCATCGCGGGTGCGTACTGGCGCGGCGATGAAAAGAACGCAATGCTCACGCGCATATACGGACTGGCGTTTGAGAGCAAGGAAGAGCTTGATGCGTACCGTACACAGGTGGAGGAGGCGAAGGCGCGCGACCATAAAAAACTCGGCAAAGAGCTCGATCTTTTTTACTTTGACGACGAGGTGGGTAAGGGCCTGCCCATGTGGACTCCGCGCGGCACGGTCATGAAGTTTGCCCTTGAGGAGTACACCCGCACGCTGGAGCGCAAGTACGGCTACGAGCATGTGTGTACCCCCTACCTCGCCAACCAAAAGCTGTACGTAACATCAGGGCACCTTGCGCATTATGCGCAAAATATGTACGCACCCATCGATATGGACGGTGACCTCTTTTACCTGCGGCCGATGGCGTGTCCGCACCATATCAAGCTCCTACAGCGGGCGCCCATCAGCTACCGCGACCTGCCGATACGATACGCGGAGATCGCCGACTACAACAGGTACGAAAAGTCGGGGGAGCTCATGGGGCTCATTCGCGTGCGCAAGTTCCAGCTTACGGACGCGCATATATTTGTGACCGCCGAGGGTCTGAAGCAGGAGTTCATTCAGGTTTGCAAAATGATAGAGGAAGGCATGCGCGGCTTGGGCATCTTGGATATCGTGACGTATCGCTTCTCCAAGCGGGACCCTAAGAACACGGAGAAATACTACCCGGATGATGCGCTGTGGGAGCGTGCCGAGTCTGTGATGAAGGAAGCACTCGACGAAGCGGGTTTTGCGTACGTGGAAGCGCAAGACGAAGCGGCATTTTACGGCCCGAAGCTCGACGTACAGGCCCGCAACGTAAACGGCAAAGAAGATACGCTCTTCACCGCGCAGATGGACTTCCTGCTGCCGGAAAAGTTTGACATCAGCTACACCGCTGAAGACGGCACCAAGCGGCGGCCCGTGATGATACACCGCTCGGCTATCGGCTGCCTTGAGCGCACGTTTGCGTTTCTCATTGAACACTACGCTGGCGCGTTCCCCCTTTGGCTCTCCCCTGTGCAGGTACGCGTGCTCCCTATCGGCGAGGCGCACCGCCCTTTTGCGCGTGAGGTGCATGCAGCACTTGTGGCTGCAGGCTTACGCGCCGAGCTTGATGAAGCGGACGAGAGCCTCGGAAAGCGCATCCGTGCAGCGAAGACGGAAAAGCTTCCTTACTACATTGTGCTCGGAGACAAAGAGGTGGCGGCACAGGCCGTAACGCTTGAGTCCCGCAGTGGTGAGAAAGTGGAGGGGCTGCCGCTTGATGCGCTTGTCGCTAAACTGCGCGACGAGGCTTTTGCTCGGGCATAACGGTACGCGCAAAGATAGTAAGGCGGCGTGTCTGCACTACCTGTGTATGCAGCCCCTGCCTGCTCAATATTTGACATGGTCACGAAGTAAGTGTACGGTGTACGCGGGCAATAGCAGGAAAGGAACCGAAATGTCCGTACACCTACACCGGGGCGCGGTACTGCTCGCCGCATTTCTTTGTGCTCTGTTCGCTAGCGCCGGAGCGTACGCCGCGGGGGCTGACTGTCCCGAGCTCACTGCGCTCCAGCGCGTAGCGGGCTACGTCTCCGGGCTCGGGTTCTTCCAGGGGCTCGGTGCCGTGATTGCCGCCGCAGGACTCATCTACATGGGCCGCGGCATTATTGCAAAAGTTGTACGCGAGCAACGTATCTTACTCGAAACCGCGGCCTACGTGGTGAGCGCCGCCTTTATCGCGAGCGGGCACTGGCTTGCGGCAGACATGGTCTTGTGGCCGGTCATGGTGGGCTGCATTTGTTTTGCAGGGGCACTCATCGCTACGACCGTGCTACATAAACTCCAGGCACGCGATCCAAAACCCCTCGCTTCCATCTTAATGGTGGTTTGGGGAGCGGTGGCAGTGTACTACCAGCTTCCCGCGGTAGGCTTCCTCGCCATGATGGCGCTTATGACCGTGCTTGGCTTCACCATCGTCGTACGCCAGCTCTCGTACGGGTTCGGTTTCGAGGATGAGGCGAGCATTCCAGCTGCTACGGTCGCCGCACTCTTCATTCTGGCGGCATACCTGGCGATACACATCCTGGTGCCCGAGGCGCCAGCTGCGGTCTTGGTGTTCAAGCCGGCCGCGTTCTGGGTAAGCTCATTCGTCGCGTTCATAGGCCTGCTCATCATGTCGAGCCGATACTACACCGGTGGTGTGAATGGGCACTACCTGGTGATGCAGATCTATGCGCTCTTAAGCTACCTAGTGGCGCTTGCGCTCGCCATGATCTTCGGCATCAATCCCCTTGCGGGCATGGCCGGGACCTTCCTCGTGTTCTACCTTGCCGCAAAGCCGCTCGACGTACCGGTGCACGGCCACATCGCGGTCGGCGCTATGCTCACGGTCGCCGGAGCCATCATGTACGGCGCGTGGTGGTACGCGAGTCAGCACATTGCTGATGTGGGCCAGTACCTCACGCTCGTACAATAAAAAAGGCAAAAGAGCTTTGCCCCGCCTCTCAAAGAGGTGGGGCGATCTGCATGACGTACCACTCCGGCAGGACATGGACTAGCCCGGCAATTGGTGCTACGGTCAGGCGAGACGTGTCTCGTGGCCGAAAAAGGAGGATAAAATGAAGGCAGAAGATGCTAATGCATCGCAGCAGGGACCTATGCGGACCGCACAGGTACGAGCCAGCGAGCCGGAGGTGTCCGATGCGCTCGTACACATTCGCATTGGCGTACCCATGCCAACTTCAATAATGAAGGACGCCATAGTGACCATCAGGTCAACTCGTGCCGACAAGGGCCGTGAAGCTTCATCCATGTGTGCGCTCAGTACACAGGACGCGCAAGCATTTGTGCGAGAGGTGCTGATGCACGTACTGAAGCAAGTCGGGGAGTCGGCTCCAAACGTGTTCTTTATCGGAAAAACGCCACAC
>CAYWMQ010000051.1:0-5004 GCA_964459635.1 uncultured Candidatus Saccharibacteria bacterium
CATGCCAAAGCCCCGAACCATATTGTTCGGGGCTGTCAGGATGAATGGGTCATCGCTGTGCTACCGCTTTGTCCGCGATCACAGCGTCAAGCTGCCCGGCAATGAGCCGGTCCAGTAGCGTGGCGATGGCTCGTGTGCCTACAACGACGCGCAAGGTGTTATCGGCGAACAATCGCACGAGGTACCTGTTTGCGCCAGAAGGCACGATGATGAGCTCAAGCTCATCCAACCGCGGAAGCGTACGGTCCATGAGGTGTACAGTGATACCCTCACCGTACAGTGCGGCTTTCGAGCGCCACCCCATCACTGCGGCAGTGGCCACTTGTGCCCAGCGACCGAGCCTACGCTCAAGCTCAGTGAAGAGCAAGGGCAGGGCGTCCTGGGCAGGCCTTCCCGCACCGTCTGCGTGCGCACGGCATCGCCCAACGCACGCAAGACGACGAACAAGTTCGTCGTCGGCAACACTTTCGCGCACACGCATTGCCGTCCTCCTGCTATGTAAAGGTTACCATCCTAACTGTATATTGTACACCTTACACACATGCTTGTCAAGGTGTTATACAGTGATCTACATACTGTTCGCAAAAAAAGCGCCGCGACATCGTCGCGGCGTGTATCGTCCAATGCGGCCTCAGGGCTGCTGCCTGCCTTCATACTCCTTCCGTGCAGCTTCACGTTTTGACTGCTCCACATGCTCGCGTACACGTCCCGTGCCGGTGCGCGGCGCTCCATCGTACGGAGAAAACTGCACATCGTCGGGCGGCCCGTG
The DNA here is from genome assembly GCA_964459635.1 of uncultured Candidatus Saccharibacteria bacterium. Classification (GTDB taxonomy): domain Bacteria; phylum Patescibacteriota; class Minisyncoccia; order Phycocordibacterales; family UBA12088; genus CAYWMQ01. Next base: position 770 of record CAYWMQ010000051.1, read on the forward strand.
TCGTGGCGCGTTTTCCTGACCCTCGAGCGAAACTTGCCTAAGTCCCATTTGTCCTCCATCCTCGTTTCGTACGCAAGTAATAGTACCTCATCCATATAAAGTTCAGATGAACGCCGTGCGGACCCTCAGCGTGCGCGGAGCCACACGTAGATGTCTTCCAGTGCCTTCACGCCATCGCCCGCAGCAATGTTGTTCTGGTGGTAGAGCTCGTCTGTGCAGTCACCTGCAGCCCAGATACCTTCCACACTTGTGTGCTGGTTGCGTGGGTCTACCACAATGCGGCCATACCCATCAAGAGACACGAGCTCGCTGATGAAGCCGGTATTGGGCAGTACGCCTATCTCAACGAACACACCTGATACCGCGAGCTCACGCTCCTCGCCGGACGTAAGGTCGCGATAGCGGAGTCCTGTGACGAAGCCGTTGCCGCGTACCTCTAGTGGCTCTGCGCGAGTATGCGCCTTCATGTTCGGATGTGCAAGGACTTTTTCAACGGTGATGGGCTCTGCCTTGAACCTTTCGCTACGGTCGAGCAGCGTTACGCTCTTCGCATACGCAAGGAGCTGTGCAGCCGTCTCAAAGCCCGCATTGCCTCCGCCTACTACGGCTACGTCCATGCCCGCAAAAAGAGGCCCGTCACATGAAGCGCAGTAGGTGAGGCCCTTGTTGTCGTACTCTGCGGCCCCCGGCACCGCGAGTTTTTTTCTGCCTGCACCGCTCGCTACGAGGACTGCACGCGCCTCCACACGCGTGCCGTTGTCGAGTTCTGCCAGAAAGCCACCATCCGTGCGCGTAAGAGCCGTCACAACGGCTCCGGCCGTGATGTCGACGTACGAGCCTGCATATGCACGTACGTGTGCTTCAAGATCCTTTGCAAGTTTGTCACCTGCTATAGATGTACTGCCGATCCAATTTTGAACGTCCGGCGATACCACGCTTTGCCCTCCAAACTCCTTAGTGACAAATGCCGTACGGAGCTGCTTACGCCCGGCGTATACGCCGGCCGCTACGCCAGCCGGCCCGCCGCCTATGATGAGAAGTTCGAACATATTGAGTGTAGAGATTAGAGTTTAGAGTTTAGAGCATGATATACGCGTGCCAGTATACTGGGTCCACAGCATAAAATTCCGTCACTTTTCCATACACAAGTATACCATTAAAGCCATACGTATTTTAGCGTATGGCTTTCGGCACTAATCGCAACTCTTGTCCTGCTCGTCATTAGGAAACTATAAACTTCAAACTCTTAACTCCAAACTATTTAATTTTGCTTCTGCGGAGAAATGCAGGCACGCCCCACTCCGAATCATCGTCATCGGCGTCCTTGTCCACCTCGGGAGCATCATCACGTTCTTTGCGCACGGTCCTTTCTTGACCCACCGGCCGTACGTCTACGTTGCCTGTGCGCTCCGGCATGGGTGCTGGCACATGCGGGCGGCGCGTGGTGCGCACCTCTTCTATCGTGTTGTGTATTTGCCCCGGGGTCAGGTCTTCGACGCGGTCACGCACCGGGCGCGCACCTATCGAAAAGAGCGGGTCTGCGGAGGCGCGGCGCGAAGACTCGTCGGGGAAGCCGGTCGCTATCACCGTAACCTTGATCTCATCTTTCTTGAGTTTGTCATCGCGTATTGCGCCGAATATGACGCGTGCGTTGGGGTCTATGGACTCGGTGATGATACGCGCAGCATCCTGTATCTCAAGCATTCCAAGGTCGTCGCCGCCCGCTATGGCAAAGAGCACGCCTTGAGCGCCGGCTATCGAAACTTCGAGAAGTGGGGAATTGATGGCACGTTGAGCCGCTTCTTCGGCGCGCTTCTCACCCGATGCCACACCAATGCCCATGAGCGCACTTCCCGCACTCTGCATCACGGAGCGTATGTCCGCAAAGTCTACGTTCACGATGCCGGGCGTCGTGATAAGGTCGGAAATACCCTCGACCGCCTGGCGGAGGATGTCGTCACACATGGCGAATGCGTTTGTGACGCTCGTGTCACGGTCCACCACGGCAAGGAGTCGGTCGTTCGGAATGACAATGATGGCGTCCACCTCCTGCTTGAGATGGTCGATGCCTTCCTCTGCGGCACGCATGCGCTGCTGACCCTCAAAGGAGAAAGGCTTGGTGATAACGCCGATCGTGAGTGCACCCGCTTCTTTTGCAAGTCGTGCCACAACAGGCGCCGCCCCGGTGCCCGTGCCGCCACCCATTCCGCCGGCGATGAACACCATGTCCGAGCCCTTCATCGACTCAAGAATTTCTTCTTGTGTTTCCTCTGCGGCCTTGCGCCCCGAGTCGGGGTTGCCTCCGGCACCGAGGCCGCGCGTGAGGTTCTTGCCGATGTGGATCTTCTTCTTGGCCTTGCTGTGCTGTAGGTCCTGCGCATCAGTGTTCACCGCAAGGAACTCAACGCCTTTAACGTTGCTGTTCACCATGTGGTTAATGGCGTTGGTGCCTGAGCCGCCCACGCCGATGACGCGGATGCGGGCGAACGATTCTACATCTGGTTGCACTTGCGGCATAGAGCGTGAGGTGTTGAGCCTGGTAAGTTACTGTATGATACCAGAGTACTGAAAAGGCGTAACCGTTGACACAATAAAGCCCGCGTGCCCGATGCGCGAGCGATGAAAAAAGCGCGGGAAATAGAGCTTCTACGGAAGGAACTGGCGGAACCAGTTGAAAACACTCTCTGTATTTTCTCGCAGCGAGCTCAGTGTACTTGACGTGCGTTCGGTTGTAAGGCCCCAAATGCACAGCCCGTAGGCGACCGCCCATGATGCATCCTTGATACTCGGCTCGTGCGTTCCCATGGAAAGCGCGCGCTTGCTTGGCAGCTTTAGGGCCGCGCGGGCGAGGTCTTCTATGGTGGCTATGCCCGACCCGCCGCCCGTCAAAACCACACCCGCCGGCAGGAGCGCGTTCTTACCGAGGCGCTTGAGGTGCGCTTCAATAAGGTCGAAAATGTCAGAAAGCCGTGATGCGATGATGTCGTCAAGCTTTTTCTTCGGCAGTTCGCTGTTCACGAGCGTGCCACGCTTCGCCTGCTCAGCGTCCTCAAGCGATATCTTGAGGCCGAGCGCAATGTCATGCGTGATATCGGTCGAGCCTATCGGGAACACTTTGACAGAAATGGGTACGTCATTTTCAAACACCGCCAGTGACACCGTTTCCGCACCGATATTTGCGAGGACAACACCTGCGATCTTTTGGGCCGGAGTAAGGGTGACAAAACTCGCCGCAAGCGGGCTCGCCATCACATCGGTCACGGAGACACCCACCTCCTCGACTGCTGCAATTTGATCCTGTAGGTGCTGCTCCAACGTCGTCACGAAGAGCGCCTCCACCTCCAGGCGAGATCCGCGCATACCCGTAGGCCTGCCCAGAAGACGCTCGCCGTCGAGACGATACGCAAGGGGTATTGCATGTATGACCTTCCGGTTGTGAAGACGCGGCCCAAGCTTGCGTTCACACTCGTCAAGTACGTTTTTGAGGTCAAGCTGGCTCACCTCACCATCTGCACGCGCCACCGGCAGTTCGGCACGCGCGCGGTACTCCTCGAGGCCCACACCACCCACGGAAAGGTACGCGTCGCGGATGGTGTGGCCCGAGGCTTTCTCTGCCTGATGTATGGCGACACGCAGAGCACGCACCAAATCGCCGCTGTTGATGATGTAGCCATGCCGTATGCCGCGAGATTGTGCGTATCCGATACCCAACACCGCAGGCCGATGCTCCGACTCGCGCATTGCGGCAACCACGACCTTTATCTGGTACGTGCCGACATCTATTCCGACGGCAATGTTGCGAGACATCTTGCGAGTTTAGAGATCAGAGAAGCTAGTGTAGAGTGACGAAATAGCGATGTTGTTACCAACGCACGGCTGGCTGTGTCAAAACTCTAAACTAACAACTCCAAACTCTGGGGGGCTATCAGCGAATGTTGAAGCGGCGCACGAATGCGTCTTCCGCTTGTTCCATTGTACCCCCGTGGTGGTGCCCGGCCAAATGGAGGCACCCGTGGATAAATAAGAAAAGGGCGTGGCCCGCGGGTGAAAGCCCGAAACGCGTAGCTTCTCGGCGTACTTGGGCAAGGTTTATGTAGATCTCTCCCGCGCCGTCGTCCAGTGGGAACGAAAGCACGTTCGAGGGAGTGTCTTTGTGCTTATAGGTACGCGCAAGCGCACGTGCACGTGCATCCCCGATAAGTACGAGTGAGAGTTGGTATGTGTCGCCGAGAATC
>CAYWMQ010000052.1:0-4934 GCA_964459635.1 uncultured Candidatus Saccharibacteria bacterium
AAGGCTCTGCATGCTCTGTTTCAAAGCGTGTGTTGGGGTAGCGCTTCACGAGCTTTGCAAACATGCGCTCCACCGCCACCACTTCACTCGCGCATGTTGGCCGTATATCGAGCCACGCTTCCGCGTACTCGGGGATAGTGTTGGTGGCATCGCCTCCGGTAAGTGTGGTGGGCACTACGGTCGTGTACCACTTGTCGGGCTTGCCGCGGCCCCGCGCTTCCGCCCATGCGTAGAGCTCCGCAAGCGCAGCAGAAAGCTCAAGGATCGCGTTTCGCCCAAGCCATGGTCGAGACCCATGTGCGCTTATGCCTTCCGTGTACGCACGCGACACCATTTTTCCTTTTGCAAGCTCTTCGAATTGCCACGGTCCACCGCCGTCCGGCAGGAACACGATGTCGCCGCGGTAGCCGGCTTTGTCGAGCAATTTCTTCGTGCCGCTAAAACCCCCCTCTTCCTCGTCTGACGTCAACATAAGGCCCAAGTCAAACTCGCGCGCACGCGAGCCAAGCTCTCGAAGAAGCTCAATGTAGCAGGCGATGGCAAACTTCATATCGCACACGCCTCGCCCAAACATGCGCCCATTGCCTGTGCGCGCTCGAAAGAGGTGCGCCCCGCCGGGTACCACGTCTATATGCCCCGCAAGCCATAGCTTGGGCTTCTTAGTGCGACGCGTGGTCGCAACGAGTGCGGGGTAGCCATCATAGGTATGCCACTTTGTGTGCAGTGATGCAGGGCGGATTTGTTCTTCCACCCACGACAGTGCGCGCAGAGCCTCGCGAACATCACCGGTGATCGTCTTAAAACTGATGAGCTTTTCGAGTGTGCGCACAATGGCCATAGCGCGACTGTACCAAAAAAGAGAAGAACGGCCAAGACATACTTGGCCGTTTCTGTGCGCTACGCGAGCGCGTGTTCAATATCTCCGGGCTCGGTAGTGGCCGAGCCCAACGCCCGCGCAAGCCTGGAGAGCCGCGGGAAGCTTGCCACACCAGCCCGAAACACAGCGAGGGCCTCACGATGCTCCGCGGCACATGCGCGCGCGGCGGCGATGGCGGCGGCACCGGGCATCCGTGGCTCCGCGTGTGGCGTAAGACCAAGCCTTTCCAGTACGAGCTGCATAGCACCGTGCGAGGCTATGGGCCTGCCGCGCCGTTCCTGTGCTGCGGCATACAGGGCACTGTAGAAGTCCGCCATTTCCTTGCGGTAGGTCATTCGCACTCACTCCTCTATAAAAAGAACAAAGCCCTGCGAGGGCTTCTTGTGGTCCGCTTATCCTGCAACACCACTACACCCCCGCTCCGCGCGTTTCTGCGACGACGACTAGGACGACGGATGTGCCGGACATAGCAGAGATAGTACCGTAGCATAGACGTACGTCAAGAAGAAAGGCCGCCTCATAGGGCGGCCTCACACACAGTGCACGCTAGCTCAACGTTCTTTTTGCTGAACAACATTGCGTTGTTCAGGATGTAGTGGGCGAGGATCTGCTCCCAAGAAGCATCCCCGGGTGCGTGAGCCGCCGCCCGCGCTTCACTCTTGAGCTTTCGATGGCTGCTTGGGAGCGAGACGCACTCCAAGCTCACGCGCTCATCAAGGTCAAGCTCGGCGTTACATGTTGCCCGTGCAAAGCGTGCAATGGCTGGTGCCACGGCTGTGCCGTACGTACGCCACGCGCCGACCACTGCGCGCGAAAGCGCAAGCTCGTCTTTGGTAGGTTGCGAAAAGAACATTACAGGCTCCCTTCCGGGTGTAAGAACAAAAAAGCCCCTCGGTGGGGCGCTTTGTTCAGTGTGCAACAAGCTACACACGCCCCGCGGTGCGGTTTGCTTCACCAATAATGATGATGCGAGCGATGTGCGCCATATCGACACCTTAGCGCACGTGCTACGTGTTGTCAAAAAAGAGCGGCAGCGTATCGCAACGCCGCCGCAGGTATCTATGACATGCCACACGCACGCATGCATGCGTGCACATACGCTCGGATTAGTGCCTGATCTCGTGTAGCGTCCGCTACTCTGAACTCGACAGTGCCATGCCGCGAGATGCGTATCAGCCCCCACCATCGCTTTGGGTTAGTTGCGAATCCTTGCGCTTGCGCAAGTGCGTAGAGCTCGGGCACACTCCTCACCGCACATGGTTCCCAGTATGGAGTCACGGCACGGTATGCCCGGAGGCGATCATGGGAAGTAAAGGCGTGCAGCAACTCCGGCAGTGCGCCACATGCTCGTGCGTAGGCCGCGAGAGCCTCCTCAAGTGTTGCCATGCCGACATGCACGTGAAGCCCCGAGGTGCTGCACGCCGCCACGAGCGCCTCGTGCGGTAGAAGGGCACGGATGTCGCTGTACTCCGGCGCGTTCGTGAGCTCCGGCTCTGCGTTGCGGATATATCCCCGCACCTCAAGCACGTAGCCACTGTGCTCCTCCAACATACAGAGTGCTTTAGTAAGCTCCTGCACATGCTGTTGCAACTCATCCCTAGTAACGGGCTGTGACGAGCGCAGCTCCAACTGAGCAGCAGGGAGTTCGTACCCAAGCTCAAACGCCTGTGGCAGCGAAGTGCGCAGGTGGTGCAAGCGGCGATACCCATCTTGCACCAGTGCGCCTCCGTCAGTCACCATACACTCAAGTTCCATCCCTAGGCGCCCCTTGCGCTCCGGCTGCCAGTGGAACAGGTCTAGAAAGTCAGCGAGTGCTGTCATGTGACCTCTCAGTGTGCTCATCCTCGGTGCTGTCTGTGTTCGCGGCTTGGACAGGCTGTTCTGTCACAACGTCCCATCCGCCGTGTTCACAGTAGCGCACGTCCCGCAGGTGCTGCGCACCTGACATACGCCGCAGTTCGGGGTCACTGCCGTATCTCATATTCGGCTCCTATTGTTAAAGAACAGAAAGAACGATCCCGCTTCGAGAGCGGGATCTGTTCGTAAGGTGATCGTGCGGTGGTTACAAACAAAGCTCGCTCTCGAAGCGGTTATGCCACCAAGCGAAGAAATATGCCGAGGTCATACTTGAAACGTATCACAAACGCATTACGGACGCAAAAAGTCAGAAGTGGCCTGCAGAGCTCGTGCCACAAAGCTCGGGGCTGTGTCTTCAGCTTCCGCGGGGGTGCGCGTCACAGGTACGGTGGGCGCCTCTTCAAAAATTTCGGTGTTCGGACCCTCCACGAGCTTGTATTTGCTTATGGTGTCGTTTACACGCACGCCGATGAACTTCGCTTCCGCTGAGGCCTTAACCTCCACAGAGAAAGCCTTGCGGTCTATCATCATGGCGCATGCGCCGCCCTGATCTTTTGCGGTGAGTACCAAGGTGACCTGCTCGGGCATTGACTCCGCCACCTGCGCCTCCGCCGATAATGCAAAGCATGGCGTAGGTGTGTAGTACACGCCGCTATACGTGTGTGTGCCGTTCTCGTACTCATGGTACACCGTGACCGTATCGAGTGCGGGTAGTTCGGGGGGTGCCGGTGGTGCCGTGGGTGTGGTGGGCCCGGCTGTGGGCGGCACGGGTGGCTTTGCGCTTGTATCAGAACCTTCGCGCGCATCGTCCGTGCCCAGCAAAAGCCGTATACGCTCATCAAGTCTTGCGGCTGTGGCGTAGAGATTACGGGCGTCATCCTCCTGCCCCAACGAGCGCGCAATATCCCCTCGCAAAAGGTAGGCGGATGCTTCCTTCAGCTCGGCGTGCGCACGCTCAAGTGTGCGCTCGTCGAACGAGCTCGCAAGCAAACGTGAGCGCGTGTCCAGGAGTGCTTTTTCCACCTGCGCATGCTGCTCTGCCACAGAAAGGGCACCTAACATTGGATTGTTCTCATCTGCTGCCTCATTCCCAACTCGTATCCGCACATTGAAAAGCGTGGCCATACTGAGAAGCTGGCTCACTTTTTGAAATACAACTCCGGCTTCTTTGTACGAGCGGTAGGCAACACTCAAGTCCGAGCGCTCTATTGCCTCATCACCTTCCTTCATGCGCTCGCGTCCCTTCTCAACCTGCGCCAAGGCGTCCGCACGCAGTGCATCGTCCCCGGAGAGCCGTGCAAGCTCGCGCTCCGCATCTGCGAGACGGTGTTGGGCGCGTGTTTTAGCCTCATACGCAGCTCGGTCGCGCACGTTCGCGGATGGCGTGCGCCCCTCAGGCGCAGCTTCATCTGAAGTTGAAGTAGTGGGCGCTTGCTCAAGTGCGGACACGGTTACCAACTCCTCAGAGGGGGCGGGATCGCCAACAGCGAGTCGCTCCTCAACCGCTTCGGCGGCCTCACTTGCACGCTGAGCCATGGTGCGCACCCGCTCTACCACATCCCGCGCTTCATCCGCTTGTGCGTCTTCTCGCTCCACAATGAGACGTGCCAGGACCGCTTCATGGTTATCGAGAGCGGCTTCGAACTCACTGCTCTGCTCAAGGGCGAGGAGCGGATTCTCAGGCTCCACCGCATACACATGAGCCACCAATGCGTCTGACTGCTCCGCAAAACGCTTCAGTATTTCGTCTTTAAGCTCACCATCGAGCCTACCCTCCGCAGCAAGCCTACTTGCCTCCATGAGCCTACGCTCGGCAAGCTCACGCTCCCACGCAAGCAGCTCCTGGTCGCCGGAAAGCAGTGCCGCATACACTTTCTCATTTACGTCCACCTTTACCGGGTAGAGGAAGTCTCCGGGAAGGGCGTCGTCCGCGGCGCGGGACACACCAAAGGTGCCCGTCACCACAAGCACGGCAATAAGGGCTGCTCCCAACACATGTTCCCCTCCGAAGAACGCAAGTAGTCGGGAGCCGAACCCAACATGCTGTACCGCCTCCTCACTGCGCACATCCTTTCGAAGAGGCTTGTGTTCCATGTATGCCACGAGGCGCTCGCGCAGTGCCGCTTTTTCGTCCACGGCAAATACGACCTCGCGGCCCGCTTCTTCGAATGCTTTTTTCAGAATGTCTTCAAATGTTTGC
>CAYWMQ010000053.1:0-4665 GCA_964459635.1 uncultured Candidatus Saccharibacteria bacterium
ATACTCGGCATTGACTACGGAGAAAAGCGCATCGGTGTCGCGCTTTCGGATGATGCGTGCATCACCGCATATCCACACAGTGTCCGCGAAAACTCCGACACTACGCTGCGAGAGCTCATAGAGCTTGCGGCACAGGAAGGCGTGAGCAGGGTCGTGGTAGGAGCTGCGGAAAACCCGGCGGGCGGCGAGAACGAAAATGCAACACGGGCGCGACACTTCGGCGAGGCGCTCAGGGTGGCGGGCGGTTTGGATGTTGTGTTTGCACCCGAGGCTTACTCAAGCGCAGAGGCCCGGCGGCCGTTTGAGCCCATGCCCGGCGAGCGCGCCACGCGAGGGCCGACTGTTGACGCCGCCGCCGCAGCACTCATACTGCAAGCGTATTTGGACCGAACGCCGGCGCATGCGATGAACGACCAAAGTACCTCACCCCCCACCCTCTCCTAGAAAAGGAGAGGGGGGCACGCCTTCGGCCGCGTGGCAGCGTGATACTTTCTACATTCTACTTACTACTTTCTACTCACACCATGATTTCCATCGACGACTTCAAAAAAATTGAAATAACCCTCGGCAAGATACTCACGGTCGAGCGTGTACCTGATACGGACAAGCTCTTGCGTCTCACGGTGGACTTCGGTGAGCCGGCGCCGCGGCAGGTGGTGTCGGGCATCGCACTCTATCTTTCCGACCCGCAGGTCCTCGTAGGAAAAGTGTGTCCCTTCGCCACTAACCTTGAGCCGCGTACGATACGCGGCCTCGAAAGCCAAGCAATGATCGTTGCCGCATCAACATCCGACGGGAAGTTTTCAGTACTTGAGCCGACGCTTGCGGACCTTCCGGCAGGGACGAGGCTAACGTAACCATAGGATCAAGGATTCTTGAACTGTAAAGTATAGTGCATCATAGCAAAGTCGTAATTCATCAGTTGCATTCGCCCCCCTTCGAGGAAACATGCTACAGCGGGACAAGTGCACGTTCGCAGATCAGTATCGTGTCCCGCCGGTATGCTCTTCGCCACCATTCACCGTCTTCAAAAGTACTACAGGTTTCTTGCCACTCTCCCGGAGCGTTCATGGGCGTGGTTTCAGGCTCACGGCACCGGCGCACATGCGGAGCGATGGCTCGTGGCACTTTCTTTTTCCGAGTCTTCCTTTTTTCTCATACCGCCCGATGCACTTCTCATACCCATGCTCGCGGCGGGCGCAAAGCGCTGGGCGCGCCTCGCACTCATCACTACCGTGGCCAGTGTGTTGGGCGCACTCTTCGGCTACGTGGTGGGAGCTCTCGCGTTCGAGTCGGTGGGTGTGGCGGTGGTAGGGTTCTACGGTCTCGAAGATGCGTTCGAGCATGTGGGAACCCTATACGACACACACACATTTCTCTCCGTGTTCACCGCGGCGTTTACGCCAATACCGTTCAAAGTGTTTGTGCTCGCGGGAGGCTTTTTCAAGGTGAGTCTCATACCCTTTATCGCCGCCTCTATACTAGGACGCGGGATGCGCTTTTACCTGGTGGCATATCTTGCCGCACGCTTCGGGCCGCGCGCAGCAGAAGCTTTCTTGCAGTACTTCAAGTGGGTCACAGTCGCTGTGGTGGCACTCCTCGCACTTGTCTTTGTGTACTACTACGCATGGGTAGCGTAGCTCCTGTGTACTATTCGTGCGTCGATACGGCACGCGTGTCGTATACTGTAGATATACCCGTATGTCCGCGCATGTGGATGCACACCGTCCGAGTTTTCTCCTGCGCGCGTTTCCCCCACCGCGCTTCCTTACGATGCCTGCGGTCGGCATAGATATTTCAGACACCACGATCAAGTACGTGTACCTGACGCGTACGGGCGAGCGTGCCGCACTTCGCGAATACGGCAAGGTGGAGCTTCCTGTGGGGACGATAGAGCAGGGCCATGTGAAAGACCCGAACGCCCTTACGCAGGTAATGCGAAAACTTCGTAGCGAACATGGCTTTGAGTATGCGCACCTCGCCCTGCCGGAAGAACACGCGTACCTCTTTCAGGTGGATATGCCTGCCGCGTCCGCGCATGAGGTACAGCAAATGTTGGAGTTTCACCTTAAGGAAAACGTACCGCTCGCCGCCGAGGAAGCGCTTTTTGACTACTCGGTGTATCGCGAAACAAAAACGTCCATCGGCCTCAATGTGTCCGTGTACCCCGCTACAATAGCTGCGCCATACCTGGATGCCTTTGAGCAAGCCAAGCTCACCCCTCTTACGCTTGAGATAGAGGGACAGGCCACTGCACGAGCATTGCTCTCGCCATCGGACACCAACTCGGTCATCATCATCAACATAGGCAGAAGCGCAGCGAGTCTCTCTATCGCGAGTGGTGGACATGTGAGCTTCACCGCATCGCTGGATATGGGTGGCGATCTGCTGACGCGCGCGATAAGCAGGCACCTGGACGTGTCATTTCATGAAGCCGAAAAGCTGAAAGTGGAGCAAGGCTTTATGGACACGCCGGAAAACAAGCTCGTGTACGAGGCGCTGCTGCCGCTCCTGCGTGATCTCAAGAGCTCCATAAGCAAACACTACGCGTACTGGCAGATGCATAATGAATCCACCGGTACGGACAGCGAGGTGCGCAGGGTGATACTGGTGGGCGGCAACGCAAATCTGAAAGGCCTCCCGGAGTACCTCGAGTCGGGTCTTGAGGCCCCGATAGACGTGGCTAATGTCTGGAGCAACATCATGTCTCTTGATGAAACGCTTCCGCCACTCATGCGCGAGCAGTCGCTTGAGTACGCGACGGCCGTCGGCCTTGCGCTCGCGAGTCTCGGCCGTGAACGATACGACTATGCATAACTTACTCCCCCCTGCACAAAAGAAGGAATTGCGCCGTTTGTACCTTTCGCGCGTTGCGGTGGTGGGGCTGCTCGCTCTCGCTGTAGCGCTCATTGCGGGGGCGGTCTCACTTTTGCCCTCGCTTGTGTTGGTGGCGGCGGAGCGCGGCGCGGTTCTTAGTGAGTATGCCGCATTGGAAGAGCTTATCGCGACCAATGCAGACAAGTCTCCGAAAGAAAACCTTGCATTGACCGCCGAGCTTGCGGCTCTTCTTGGGGCCGAGTACAAGCAAGTGCCGCCTTCAACCGGCATCGAGCAGTCGCTCCGTGCGTTGCCTGAGGGCGTGGCACTGACTCTGTTGAATTACAACAGGCGAGACGGGACGCTCTACATGGAGGGCGCGGCCGCGCGACGTGATGCGTTGGTGGCGTTTACGCGGCGCCTTGAGCAGGCGGGTATGTGGCGCGCCGTTGAGCTTCCCATAAGTGACCTTGCGCCAAGTGTCGACCTTTCGTGGCACCTCACGCTGCGTGCAGCGTCCAGCACCCCATGAGCAAGCTTTCCCCTGCAATGCGAGCAGTATGTATGGCCGGCACGGTGTGTGTCTTTGCGGGGATCGTCTATGCGGGCTTGTACTGGTGGCTCGGCATACAGTACCGCGAGCTCGCAGATCTGCGCACCAAAGTGGGCGCCTCTTCTCAGACACACGACCTCATACGTGCACAGCAAAGTTTGGCCGAACAAACCGCCGACGAACGCAATGAGCTCAATGGCTATCTGCTCTCCATGTCAGATCCCGGTGCGTTCCTTGAGCTTATTGAGCAGCTTGGGACGGAAACAAATGCTGAGCTTGAGGTGACTGCAGTGATGGAGGAGGCGAAGCCGCCCGCTAAAAGCGGGACGGCACAGATGGAGCGCGACTACGTGCTTGTATCTGTGGAGGCGGGGGGAAGTTGGCAGGCACTCCATAGGCTGCTGCGTTTGTTTGAGCTCATGCCGTACGCGGTAACGGTGGATCAAGTCGCTATTGCCCGGAGTGAAGCGGCACCGCAAACCTTATGGGATATGCAGTGCACGCTTCGTGTTGCCGCACGCGCACAGTAAGCATATGAATATCAAGATACCCGACATCCGTGGTTGGTACGAAGCACATATGAGTACGCGTAAGACTCGTACGTGTGGTGAGTCCGCTGCGCGTGACTGGCTGCTCATCCTTGGTACGAGCACGCTCGTAACACTTGGGCTGTTCGTCCTGAGCGGCTATCTCTTTTTTATGATCAGACAAAACCCATCGGCACACAGTGCAGGTACCGCCGCCGAGAGCGTGATGCTGAACAGGTCCGAGCTTGCGGAGGTGGTGGAGCTCTACCGGGCGCGTACCGTGCGTTTTGAAACGCTGCGCCGAGAGCCCGAGCCTGTGCCCGGGCCCGGAGCGGTGCGTGGCGGCGCAGCGGCAGCGGCGACCACAACGCGACCCACTGCAGAACCTCCTTCTACAGGACCTATCGTACCTATGCAGTAGACTTCGTGTCCCCCCACAAGGTATCTCACTACTCGCCAGCGCTCGTTCCTCGCGGGGCTGCGTTCACGAAACCTCACGGTTTCGTGGGCTTCCCTGTCTGCCGGCAGGCAGGCTCCACCCTCCTTCGCCGAGGCTACGGGCGGGCAGGCGCTGAAACTTCCGTTTCCCCGACCCCCTTCACGTTTCCGCCCACAGGCGGACCCACCAGCGGGTGGGCGATTCCTCGTGGGGGTACATTCGTGCCTCATGTCCCCCCACGAGGAATCGAACCTCGATCATCGGCTTAGAAGTCCGTCGCTCTATCCATTGAGCTATGGGGGGATAGAGCCATGCTAGCATGGAGTGTG
>CAYWMQ010000054.1:0-4656 GCA_964459635.1 uncultured Candidatus Saccharibacteria bacterium
GGAGCAGACAAATTCCAATTTGGTGTTATAGTTGGACCAGAAAACAAAGGGAGAGAATATGCAGGAAACAGCGCTTGAGCTGTCCTTTTGGGCCGCGTGCGAGGAGTTGGGCGTAAGCGCGACAAATCAGGGCTATCTTCGCAGCTTACTTGCGCCGCTACGTGAGAAAAGCCCGGTGACACATTTTCACTACCTGCATTCGCTCAGGGTTGCCCTGCTTGCGCGTGCCATCGGTGCGTTCATACACCACGAGGAAAAGCCGCTGTTGTATGCGGGGGCGCTGCACGACCTCGGCAAGTGTCAGACATGCGTGGATGTTCTAGGGAGGACCGATAGCTGGAGCGAGAGCGACCAGCAAGAAATAGAGCGGCATGTTGAGGACGGGTATCGTCTCCTGCGCGGGCGCTTCGATTTGACCGCGGAAGTCATTATCTGGCACCACCGTTTTCAGGCAAACGGATACCCGGATACCCTTCCCCCATTCCTGCACGAGTACCGGCAAACTACCCGGCTACTTATTCGCGAGTACGGAAGGATCGTGGCACTTGCGGATGTGTATGACGCACTTCATCGCACAAACGAAAAGACGGGCGTGCTTCCCCTCACGGACTCCGAGATTCGGGAAAAGATGCTGGAGTACAACCCGGATCGCATAAGACTCGTGACCGCTCTTTACGATGCAGGCATTCTAAAATAAAGCCGCCCTCTGCGAGCCGTTCCGAAACGGCTCGTTTTTTCTGTATGCCGAAGGGCATGGTTGAAAAGCCATAGGTGGGTACTGACTATGTTGGCGCTGTGTTCAGGAACAGTACAGGGCGGCTCGGTGATACACCAAGCCGCCCCATTGTTACAACTTCTTCTTGAGTGTGTCCCACACTCCTCCGGCAAACTCGCCACATACTTCCGCTGCGGTGATACCCGCCCTACGAATACCCGCAAGAGCTGCATCGGTAGCACCTTCGCCGACGCGCTGTGCACGCTCCCAGAGATCGGCCCTTCCCGCCTCACGCAGTGCACGTTCGGTAAGCTTTGCTGCTCCAACCTCTCGCACACGGGCCCGGGTATCGGTACGTTTGCTTTCCCGCTCCGCCCATGCGAGTGCTTCGGCTACCGTAATATGACCTTTCCGCTCAAGTGCTTTACTGAGCTCGCGGATACCCTCACGCGAGACTTCTTCACGCTCGGCCACTTGTGCAAGCCACCCGTCGGGCATACGCCTCGTCGCAAGGTTGATGTGTGTCCCTAAAGCACTACGTGCCACATCCACCGCGTCCCCGCCCACCATACACGCAATGGCTACGAGCGGGTTTACGGGTAGTAACACGAGTCCGATCAGAAAGCCCGCGACACTACAGCTACAGTGCCACTCTTGGGCTTCTTTTTCACGTGCTCGGATATCGCGCAACAGATATTCGTCCGTGATGGGTTTACCCACTTTTTACCTCCTACTTAATCTAGCCGAATATAAAATACATATATTTTGCACCTTGTCAATTGCCTTTTATTACATTGACATATTTGCTCTTTGTGATATAAAGCAACGTGGTTGTTAGGAGATCATCATGGCCAGCAAACGAAGGATTCGAAGGCGGTCGTGCGAAGGAAAGATCAAGCATTGCTCATTTGAGAAGGCGCATGTACATGCACGGTGGTTGGGTGGCCAGTATTACCCTTATCGCTGCCGGTTTTGCAGGACGTGGCATGTCGGGAGACCAAAGATATCCAAACCGAACTGGTTGGAAATGCGGCCGACCTGATTCAACGAGCGGTGCGCGTATGACAACGGCACAGATTGAAGGAAGGTAGAGATGGACATTGGCTCGAAGGCGGGATATCCCGCTTCTGCGCTCAGCAACTTCGCGTCGCACTCCTTCGTCTTCGACGATGTGCTGTGTGCCTCGATGGAAGGCTTACTCCAATCGTTCAAGTTCGATAAGCCTCACATTCAAGCCGAAGTGTGCAAACTCGTCGGCATCGGTGCCAAGCGCCGAGGTCAAAAAAGAAACAAGGCGTGGAAGCAAAGGCAGACACTGTGGTGGATGGGCGAGGCGTACGACAGACACAGTGCACCATACCAGGCGCTTCTCACTCGCGCATACGACGCGCTTGCGCAGAATGAGGGGTTTCGCCGGGCACTTCTCACCACCGGCGATGCGGTGCTCACACACTCAATCGGTCACCACAATCCGAGCGAAACAATTTTAACGGAGCGCGAGTTTTGCGGACAGCTCACCCGCATCCGTGCAGCACTCCCGCGAGGTGCCCTATGAGGCACCTCTTCTTTTTGCAGAGCTACTAGTATATGAGGACGAGCGCCATATACAAGAATGAAATGTGGGGCTGACCATATTTGCCTTATCGTTCGTTCGATGCTATAATATTGCCGTGCACTGGATGGAGGTACTTCATGCGCACACGTAGTTCTTTTCTGATCGCGTTAACGCTCATGTGTGTTGCGCTCGCACCCACGCTTCACGCCGAGCAAGTCGGCGAAGTCTCTACGGCATTTAAGCTCTTGGGCGCAAACCACAAAATCGTTGTCGAGGTCTTCGACGACCCCAAGGTGGCGGGGGCAAGCTGCTTCCTAAGCCGCGCCGTAACAGGGGGTATTAAAGGCTCGCTCGGCCTCGCAGAAGACACCTCGGATGCGTCTGTTGCATGCCGACAGGTGGGACCCATCAGCATCAAGGCTCCCCTTGGCGACAACGAGGCGGTTTTCACCAGCCGAACTTCCCCGCTCTTCAAGAAGATGCAGGTCGTCCGTATGTTGGACCGCGAGCGCAACGTGCTCGTTTACCTGGTCTATTCGGACAGACTCATCGATGGCAGTCCGAAGAACAGCATCTCAGCTATCCCCTTGCCGGAAGGCGTGCACATTCCGTAACTGTCTCCGCAAGGGCCCGGTAGACTGAGGCGGGACCACACGCGAATCTGAACGAACGCACCCGGTCGACATCATCGACCGGGTGATTACTTTACCAGCGTGCTTCTTCAGCCTGTACTATGAACGCTTCGGCTCCATGCCAAGCAACGGTCCAAAGATCTGTTGCCACTGTTTAACCGTACCCAGCACGCCGTTGATTTCTATGACGGGACCCCCGGGGTCCAACGGGAAGATGACCAAGCCTTCATTGCAGCAGCCGCAGCCGATGCGAAAACTTTCCCCTCTGCGACCACGCGCTTTACGCTGCGTGATGCGAAGAGCCGGCGCACCATCTTCAGCCTCCAAGACCCTCGTGACCTTTGCCATGTAGCCTCCACAAATGTGCACATACACTACGTAGTGCTTACAGCCACCTGCCGGAAAGAACGATACCGCCTGTAGCAATTTTGTCCACCATATGCAACGCGCGGACTCTCGCGAGCATGCTGCCACGTGAACATACATCGCACGACACTCACCTGCACAGCTCTTCCTCATCCATAGTGCAGGCGTATACTAAAAGGGGAGTTCTCTTATTATTTGCATATACTCAAGACATATGAAGCGCACAGTAATGTTGGGCTTGTTTGTACTCATTGCAGTACTGGCAGGTATCTTTATGTGGCACAGGCAGACGCAGGCGCCGTCCTCTCCTGCTCTGATAGGCGGGCAAGAAGACGAACACGGGTGCCTCGCGGGCGCGGGCTACTCATGGTGCGAAGCGAAGGCTACATGTATCCGTGTGTGGGAAGAATACTGTACGGCCGCCGAAGCGAAACGGGTTGTCTTTGCGTGCGCAGAAGATAAAGAGGTGCAGGCCACATTTTATCCCGGCGATGATAAGTATGTGGATCTCGTACTCAGTGATGGGGCCGCACTTTCCCTACCCCGTGCCATGTCGGGCTCGGGCGCGCGATACGCGAAAGACGACGAGTCTGTGGTCTTCTGGAATAAGGGCGACACTGCGTTCATCACGGAAAACGGCACCACGACATACGCCGATTGCGCGCTCAAGGCGCAATAGTAGAGTGCCACATACGTCAAAAACCGCCCATGTACCACTGGGCGGTTTTTGTGCATACCAACACAAAGACACGAGACTACTTCTTCTTCCCTGCCACTTTCTTTTTCGGAGCGGCGGCTTTCGGCTTTGCTTTCGGTGTAGCTTTCTTCTTTGGGGCGGGTGTATCCTCGGGCGTGGTGGCTTTCGTGAGCGCCTCTTTCACGTCCGCATGTTTCTCCGCTGCCGTCTGTTTTTCCATGAATGAAAGCACCTTGTCGAGCTTAGCATTCACAGCCTCAAGCTGCTTCTTGAGCGAGGCAAGCTCTGCGCCATCGTGCCGCACCGTCGGTGCAGTATGACGCGGCGTGAAGCGCTCGTATTGCGGAGCACCAAAGGTGCGCCCGGGCGCATGGGGTGCCCGAGCGGGCCCGCCGTTCTTCGCGAAGCACTCACGGCAGTATACGGGGCGCTCGCCGGTCGGACGAAAAGGCACCTCACACGAGGCACCGCACGAGTCGCAGGTAGCGCGAAATGTCTCACGCGGCCGGCCATCATGCGGGGCCGAGCTGCCTCCGAAGCGTTTACCGTCGCCGACTCCCGGGCGACCAAACGGCTTACCGTGCGTGCCGCCACGGTCTGTGTTCTTTCCACGAAAACCTCCTCCTTTATTGTAGTCGCCCATGGGTAGTATGTGTTAGGCTCCGCGCGCCGATAATGGTAAGCGCGAAAG
>CAYWMQ010000055.1:0-4636 GCA_964459635.1 uncultured Candidatus Saccharibacteria bacterium
TGCTTGCGCGGGTCGGGGTTGTTTAGTGCTAGGGAGTTGGGTGAAAGTTAGTAAAAGCGTACAGGGCGCACGTGCTCAAGGACGTACAGCTTTACGGCGAGATGCATCGCTTCATACCGGCGTACGCATCGTGGCGTGGTGCACGGGTGACCGAGGTGGTGGTGTCACACCGGCCACGTAGGTTTGGCAGGAGCAACTACGGCATGGGAAGGACCGTCCGGGTCTTGCTAGATCTTCTCCTCATAAAGTTCCTCTTCAAGTTTATGAACAGGCCCATACACTTTTTTGGTACGGCCGGATTCATCGCTCTTGGGCTCGGTGGTGCAGCGGTCCTCTTGGCGACATACTTCCGCCTCGTGCTGCATATTAGCTTTATCTCAACACCGCTTCCTGTGCTATCCGCGCTATTTGTTATAGTGGGCGTTCAGCTTATTGGTATGGGTATTCTTGCTGAGATGGTGATGCGCGTGTACTACGAGTCACAGAAAAAAACACCTCACGTCATACACGAGACCATAAACATTGAGTTGCCCGCTGAGTAAGCTTGTATGTGCGGCATCGCTGGCTTTTCAGGCAAGGGCGACGCGAGGGTGCTCACCGCCATGCGCGACAGCCTGCGGCACCGCGGGCCGGATGATGCGGGGCAGGAGCTTTTCCCGCACCCAGGCGGCGGGGTGGTGGGCCTCGCGCAGCGCAGGCTGTCCATCATTGATCTTTCACCCGCCGGGCACCAGCCTCTGTCCAACGAAGACGGCACAGTATGGGTGTCGTTCAACGGCGAGATATACAACCACAAGGTGTTACGTAGCATGCTACGTAACACGCACCGCTTTCGCGGCGAGAGCGACACAGAGGTCATCGTGCACCTGTACGAGGAGTTGGGTGTGGATGTATTTGCAGAGTTGCAGGGCATGTTTGCCCTTGCGCTCTACGACACGAAAAGCGGGAAGCTTTTTCTCGTGTGTGACCGCATGGGCAAAAAGCCCCTCTACTGGAGTGTGCAGCATGGTACGCTCCTTTTCGGCTCAGAGCTCAAGGCGCTCATTGCGCACCCCGATTTTACGCGCGAGCTCGACCTCAGTGCGCTTAATAAGTACTTCCAGTACGAGTATGTGCCGACACCGCACACCATTTTTCAGCATACGTACAAGCTGGAGCCCGGCACGTACCTTGAGTGGGACGGCAAGGAAGGGAAAAAGACGCAGTTTTGGAAGCCTTCTTTTTTGCCGAAGGCCACATCTTTCAATGAAGCATTGGCACGGCTTGACCAGGCACTCGCAGCAAGTGTGCGCGACAGGCTTGTGGCGGATGTGCCGCTCGGTATCTTTCTCTCAGGCGGGCTCGACAGCAGCACGGTGGCATACTACGCCGCGCGTGAAGCTGGTGCGCGCATATCTACGTATGCGATAGGCTTTGAGGAAGCCTCTTTTGATGAGTCCGCGTACGCGCGCCAGGTGGCGCAGCACTTGGGTACGGAGCATCACGAGCACATCCTTTCCGCGCGGGACTCGCTTGCGCTCATACCGGAGCTTGCGGAGTATCTGGACGAGCCGGTGGCGGACGCGTCCTTTGTGCCCACCTACCTGCTCTCACGCTTTACACGCTCGCATGTCACGGTGGCGCTCGGGGGTGACGGCGGCGATGAGCTTTTTGCGGGGTACGATCCATTTCTTGCGCACCGTGTTGCCCGCCTCTACGAGTACGTGCCAAAGCCGGCGCGTGATGCTCTACGCTACGCAGTGCACCACCTACCTGTGTCCCATGCGAACATGAGTTTGGACTTCAAGCTCAAGAAAAGCACAAGCGGCTTCGAGGGTGATCCGCACTACCGCATACAGCGCTGGCTCGGGGCATTTGGCAGGGATGAGCGGGCACAGCTTTTCCGCCCCGATGTATGGCAGCAGCTTGAGGGGCAAAATGAGTTCGAGGACATCGACCGCTACTACGCGGAAATGGACTCGCATGAGCGCTACGACGAGCTCGCGTACCTGTTCCAGCGCATGTACATGATGGACCAAGTACTTGTGAAAGTGGACCGCGCGAGCATGGCACATGCCCTAGAGGTGCGTGCGCCTTTCCTGGACACCCGAGTAGTTGACGCGGCAAACCACCTACCCACGCGGTACAAGCTGCACGGCACCACGCGCAAGTACATACTTAAGAAGCTCATGGAAGGGAAGCTCCCGCACGACATTGTGTACCGGAAAAAGAAAGGGTTCGGCATGCCGGTCGGTGAGTGGCTCAGGGGGCCGCTTGCGCCGTGGATGCGGGAAGTACTGTCCGCGGATGCCATTGCGCGTGTAGGGCTGTTCAACGAAGACCAAGTAGCGCGTGTAGTGAAAGATCACGAGGAGGGACAGAGCAACAACTGGATGCAGCTCTGGACCCTCCTCGTGTTTATGATGTGGTGGAATAGGTGGATGGGAAGGTAATGATGAGTGAGGAGTGGAAAGGGGAGTGGCCGGAACGGCACGAGACTTGCGGAGCATCGTATCATTATGATACGATAAAAGTACCAAATTGATACGATTTATGCAGATAACTGAACGAGACAATCGGGTGTTGCTTGCTCTGGTCAACGCACACACATCGCTACGCTCCAGCACGATACACGAAGAGCTGGGGAAGCGTGGTGATACTGCGGCACTTGTTACAGTCAAACGCGTGCTTTCGAAACTCAAGGCACAAGGCCTCCTGATGAGTGTGGGAGCAGGGGCAAGTACTGCATACACTGTAACAACGCGCGGCCGCCTCTATTTATCTGTAAATGCGCATGACTATATCGCAATCGATCCCGACAAACGTCCCGCACAGACAAGATTTAATTTCGAGCTGTTTGCACAGATGCCTTCACAGTTACTTACCGACAAGGAGCGCGTGCTCTTGGAGGAACTCACCAGAGAGTATCGTAAGCGAGGGCGCAGCTTAAGCACTGTACTTGAGCATAAAGAGCTGGAGCGCCTTGTAATTGAGTTGTCCTGGAAGTCCTCGCGTATTGAAGGTAACACGTATACCCTACTCGATACCGAAAAGCTTATACGTGAAAAAATAGAGGCCCCCGGCCACGATCCTGCCGAAGCCATTATGATATTGAACCATAAAGAAGCGTTCAATTTTGTATGGACGCATGCAAAAGATTTCAAAACTGTGTCGCGTGCAAATCTTGACATGTTGCACAGTATTCTTGTGAAGGATCTGCACGTAGCGACTGGCTTACGACGTGGCGTAGTGGGCGTCACGGGTTCATTGTACAGACCTCTTGAAAACACACATCAAGTACATGACGCGGTAGAGAGCTTGTGTGACGCACTCTCAACAATGCAGACCCCGTACGACAAAGCGTTGCTTGCGCTGCTGGGTATCAGCTATGTACAACCTTTTGAAGATGGCAACAAAAGAACATCGCGACTACTGGCTAATGCGCTGTTACTGGCCCATGGCTGTGCGCCCTTGTCGTACCGCAGTGTAGAAGAAAATGAGTACAGGGAAGCGATGCTAGTCTTCTATGAAATAAACTCTATTGTGCCGTTTAAGAAAATATTTATCGAGCAGTACTCCTTTGCTGCCCAGAACTACGCATTGCGGGTTTGAGATCTGTGGTTAAGCTGTAGCGAAATGTATGGAAACGAAGGGAGGTCCATCTGCCGCAACGTTGCTACTACAATAAAAAAGACGGCGGCACTAGGGCCGCCGTCTGTCTCGCCGTGTTTAGAGGCCGCACTCGCGAATCATGCGGGGCAAGGCGGCGAGGCGCCTGAACTTGTGTGGGAATACCTGGAATGGATTTATTTCCCACGTTATCTGCCCTTGCCATCCTGACCTTTTGACGTGATAGAGGAAGGTGGGGATGTCTAGCATCCCGTCTCCGGGGAAGCGGTTCATACCGGTCGCGGTAAACTCCGCCACGTCGTAGACGTGGAGTTCGTCAATCTGATCGCGAAACTCCATGAACTCCCCTACAAGGTCAGCATGTAGCAGGGCGCGTGGCCTCGTCACCGGCTTGGGCCAGTACAGGTACTGGAGCCAATGGCCAACGTCGAATACTACGCGCGCCTTATGTGCCCGAATCCACCCCTTGAGCTCGTCGAATGGGATGACCTCCATGCCCGTGATCGTCGGCTGAAGCCGTGCATGGCGCAGTGCCACGTGCTCGTCGAGCGACGCGCGGCTATACGTGCACGTGACGACGGGCAGCCCGAAGTCCTGCGGCAGTGCGTCCTCAAGCCGCACGTCGCCGGCGGGGAAGAGGTACGGGGTGACGTACGTGTTGTGCCATCCTCCCTTGACGTCTCCTTCGCCCCGCGTCGGCCACCAGCGGTGAAAGACGGTACGCAGGCCGGCGTGCGCCGCAGTGTTTGCCACAGCGTACGGGTCCCGCAAGACTTGCTTCGTGAGCAGTACCTCCAGCCCGTCGAAACCATAGCTCCGTAGCATCCGCCACGCGAGCCAGTCAGGCAGGACGTGGGGCAGCGGCTGCAGGGTTGCACTTGAAAGGAAAATGGGGTTCAAGTCCGGCTCCTCTCGGTCTGAAGTTTTCCTGTGGCACCATACATCACCTCAGGCGTATGTCAAGTTATTGTATGGTAACTGCTCACACCCGTTATCCCCACCTTCGTACTTGAAATACCGCCCTACG
>CAYWMQ010000056.1:0-4621 GCA_964459635.1 uncultured Candidatus Saccharibacteria bacterium
GAGCGCTCCGACGCCGTGGTACGTGCCAAAGGCGACCGCGACCTTGGCGAGGACAAGCCCATCAGTGAAAGAAATGTGATACGCTGCGCGTACTACTGTCTATAGGGCAGAGTATGGGCCAAATTGCTGCGCTACTTGCATGGCACCACTTCTTACCAAGAGACACAACATGAAAATACCATACGAACGCTATATCTGGGGCGGCGGAGCGGCAGTGCTGCTGGTTAGCACGCTTTTCGCCGTGTACATGTATATGCGCGGAGGTGGCGACGCAGCAGCACCCAGTATGGTCATTGCCGATGTTTCAAAAGGCTCGGTTTCCACAGGTATACGGACCACCGGCAAAATTGAAGCGGCGGAGATACTTGACCTCAATGTTTACAAGCGCGCGGTACGTATTGCACGGGTGAACATGGAAAACGGTGCCCATGTGCGTGAAGGTGAGCTCTTGCTTGCTTTCGACGAGAGCGATGCGGTAGTGGACATCGCCTCCTCGCAGCTCGCGCTTGAAAAGGCGCGCCTCGCACTGGAGCAGGAAAAGCAAAACGCGACTGACCCCAACACGCAGGCGGCTACGCTCAAGAACGATATCAGTGTGCTTGAACAAAACCTTATGCAGTATGAAATAGACGAGCGCCAAGCCCTGCGTGACTTTCTTTCGGCCAATTTGTATGCAGAGCCCACGCCAGAGCGCTACGATGCACAAGTTGTAAAAACCAAGCCTACAGTAACCGGCGTATATAACGGCACCGACCAGGGCGTATATAGATTAGAGGTATACGCGAGCCAAGAAGAATCCGGCTACAGTTACCGGCTTACAGGCCTTGAGACAGGTACCTATCCGGTCTACGTAGGCAAAAGTACGTCCTTGGGTACACGCGGGCTTATGGTGACCATGCCGAGTGATGTACGCGCGCGCGACACCTGGCTTGTGGCTGTTCCAAACACGTACGCTTCTGAGTACAAGGAAAACGAACAAACATACCAAACTACGCTGGCAGACCTGCGGGAAAAAATGGCGACCGATAAGGTGACGCTCAAAAACAAGGAAGTAGAGCTCGCTCAAACGGTGCGGGGTGACACAGCAAGCACCCGTTCGCTTTCAGTTGAAGAAAAAGAGCTCGCGATTCGCCAAGAGCGCGTCAACATCCAAAAGGGTATCGATGCTCGCGATGAGCGACGTATAATCGCACCATTTGCAGGCACCGTAGAGGGGATCGAAAACGTGGTGGTGGGAGCTACGCCCTCGCGAGATACGACCGACACCACCAAATTTGGTTCGCTCATCTCAGACGAGTTCAACGTCACCTTTGCGCTTTCCGCAGCTGACATCGACAAGGTCAAGATAGGCGATGCGGTACTCGTGACCTTGACGTCGGTACCCGGTGCGCGGCCGCTTCGCGCCAAGGTCACCGAAAAAAGTTCGCTCCCCAACGAGAGCGCAGTTGCCGAGTACGAGGTGCGAGCACGCATAGAGGGTGGAACGGATGAGCGTGTGACGCTGCGTGATGGGATGCTGGCGGACATAGAGGTCGTTGAGGAGGAAAAAAGCGATGTGCTCCGCGTGCCGGTGGCCGCACTCACGTACATAGACGGCAAGGCGACGGTGAATGTGCTGGAGGGCTTGAGCGGCGAGGATCGCGCTATGGCGCTGCGACAGGGTATCGTAGTAGCCGCGAGCAGCACGTATAAAGCGTACCCGCGTACCGTCGAGACGGGCTTGCGCGGCAGCTACTTCGTAGAGATCACAAGTGGCTTACGCGAAGGCGAGCTTGTTGTGGTGACAAGTGTCACGGACAAAGCAGCAGCACCGGCTGTGCGTGCGGGTTTTGGTGGCGGGGGGCCCGGGGGTGGCGGGCGTCGTCCGGTTGACGCACAAGGGGAGCGAAGTGAAGCGCCAACCGGCGCGACTAGGAATGGGGACTAAGGCCTTGTCCCTGAAGCGCGTATCGCAACGATCAGCAAATAGAAACGTAGTATCTTTTGCCTACTCTCCGACCAGGCATCGTACACACTATGAGCGAGACCAACACACCCATCGTATCACTTGAGCATGTGCACAAGGAGTTTGTGCTCTCCAAGGATCTCACGGCAAGCGTGCTTCACGATGTGAACCTAACGATACGTGCAGGCGAGCTTGCCGCCATTATCGGGCCATCTGGGTCGGGCAAGTCCACGCTCATGAACATCATTGGTTGTCTTGATGTTCCTTCGAGCGGCACGTATCGATTCAACGGTTCGGACGTGAGCGCACTTGCGGACGATGCGTTGGCCAGCCTCCGCTCCACCGACATCAGCTTCGTCTTCCAATCTTTTCACTTGCTCGAAAGCAAAACAGTGCTCCAGAACGTGATGCTACCCCTTATGTATCAGCAACACTTCAAAGGCTCATACCGTGAACAGGCGATGAAAGCCTTACATAAGGCCGCTCTGCCCGAGGATCATTTTCATCATAGACCGAGTCAGCTCTCCGGGGGACAGCGACAGCGGGTGGCAATAGCACGCGCACTCGTGGTAAGCCCAAGGCTTTTGCTTGCGGATGAGCCGACAGGCAACCTCGACACCAAAACGGGCGAAAGTGTGCTGGATGCGCTATCACACCTCAATAAGGCGTTTGGTACCACGGTCGTCATCGTGACGCACGACAGCACAGTGACTTCACTCGTGGACAGAGTGATACATATCAAGGACGGCGTTGTTACTGGGTAAGTGCGCCACACTACCACCAAGTATGAAAGCAACATTCCTACTTCAAGAAGCCACACAAACCTTGCGAGCAAACAAGCTTCGCTCCGGGCTCACGATAGTGGGTATCGTCGTCGGCATCTTTTCGGTCACCGCAATGCTCGCCCTCGGTGAGGGTTTACAGCAGAACATACTCGGGCGCATCAGCTCGTTTTCACAAGGTGATGTTTCGATACAGGGACCACTTACACGGGAGGATTTCGCGTTTGTCGGAGGTGCGCCGTTTACCGCCGCTACTCTCGGTACCCTTACCATAGGCACCACTGAGGTGGTGTTCCAAGGAAGTGAACTCGATGCGGGCGTTACATCGGTACTCGGTGATCTGAGTACGGTGCAGCCTTTTACTGTCACGCAAGGTACCGCGTTTGACTTTAAGGATAGCTCATACGCGGAGCGCCATGCGGTGGCGACTGAGAGCTTGGACGAAGCGGCACGAGAAGCCACAGGGGGCGGTCTCCTTGATCAGGTGATCACAATCGGCAGTGAACTCTACACGGTGGTGGCAGTCATCGACCTCGCTAACGCAGGATTCTCGCGCAACGACGGCACGCTCTACGTACCATATGCCGCTGCGGTAGGGACGCTGGCACCGTCCAGTGACTTTGCCACAGTGGGTGTCAAGCTCAAAGACTCTGCCCACTTTGAGGTGGCGGGGCAGTATCTCTTGGAGGGTCTCAATGCGTCTCGGTACCTCAGTAAGGACAGCGACGATCTCTTTAACGTGTCCTCGGCGCAGTCCGTCATTGAGTCGGTACAACAGACCACAGGCATGATATCTCTCTTTCTCGGTATCGTCGGCGGCATAGCGCTCTTTGTGGGCGGCATCGGTACCATGAACATGATGCTCACCACCGTGACAGAGCGCACGAAAGAAATTGGCCTACGTAAAGCTATAGGCGCGCGCAGGCGTGACATCTTACTTCAAGTACTGTACGAGTCGGTGTTCCTCACGCTCGTCGGCGGACTCATCGGTATTTTGCTTGCGCTCCTGCTTTCGATCGTTGCCAATAACATACTTGCCGACTCAACTGTCATTTCGGTTATCGTCTCGGCAAAGGTGGTGTTGCTTGCTGTAGGCGTTGCCATCGCGGTCGGTATTATATTCGGCCTGTATCCGGCGAACAGAGCGAGTCGGCTGCAGCCGGTCGAAGCGCTGCGTGCGGAGTAGCGACGGAGTGAGTACGGAGTATATGAACTTACATAGTGTTCGTGTGCTCCTTGGTCCGCCCCCGTGCATGCGTGCACGGGGGATTGCCTTGCTCTGTAGCAGCTACAGCATCAGAAACGCGCCGGCCGCTACCATGAGCGCGCCGGCGGCGTGCTTCCAGGTGAACGCTTCACCGAGAAAAAGAACCGCGAGCACGAACACGAGCACAATGCTCGCTTTGTCGAGCGCAGCAACAGCTGTGGCCGGGCCGCTCTTGAGGGCGTAGAAGTAACACAGCCACGAGAGCGCGCCGGCTACACCGGAGAGTACGATGTAGAGCATCGCCCGGGACGACACGAGCGCTCCCACGCCGTGGTATGTACCGAATGCGAGCGCGACCGTGACGAGAAAGAGCGCCATGACGACCGCGCGCACCGTGGTAGCGAGCGTGGAGTCTATGCCCTGCAGACCGATCTTGCCGAATATGGTCACGAGGGCTGCGAAGAACGCGGCACCGAGCGCAAAGAGTATCCAGGGTTGCATAAGAGTGTGCTAAAAGTCGTACAGGAAAAACGCGGAAGCGGCAGCACCGAGCCATGAGAGCGTTGATATCGCACCGCTAACGATAAGCGGCACTGCTTCGGCCTGCGTAATATCGCGCGCAGGTTTGGTGACCGCGATGTGCTGCAGTATGCCGATAGCGAAGCTGTTTAGCAGGAGCGCACCCAC
>CAYWMQ010000057.1:0-4423 GCA_964459635.1 uncultured Candidatus Saccharibacteria bacterium
CACCTTTCACCATACCGTACCTCACGCAGCCCTTCGAGCTCTATCTGCGTCTTATCCTTATCAATATCTTCATAAAAGGTTGCCACGAGCTCACCCTCCGGGTCAAAGAAGTCTGAGCGAACGTGTACACTGCGCTCCGACGCAGCGGTCTGTGATGTGAGCACGGCCGGCATACTGATGGTGCGGACCAATGGCTCCGTAAGCACCTCAGTGCCTGCAGCGGGGTACATTTTTTCAATGTGCAGCTCGTAGGTCGTATCAAAGTCCCAGTACCCTTCCCTTCCATGCTTGTCGGCTTGCGGCGATATCAGGAGAACGTCCGTCGCGTCGCCCGTCCCCTTCTCTCTGCGTGAAAAAAAGTCGAACAGGCGTGACCGTCGCTTCTCCGCTTTCGCGTAGTTCACACGCGCCTCTATGCGCTCGCCGTCCTTCGTTAGCGTAAGCTCTCGAGCGGTGCGCGCCAGATCAACCGGTTGATTGAAGCGTATTGCTAGAGGCGTATCAAAGTGTACGGTGTTGGGTGCATCCAGTACTTTGAGGGTACGTGTGGTGAAGGCATGGCGCACATTGGGTACCGCGACACCATCAAGTGAGCGGAAGCCCTTTTCGACTGTGACCTCGTAACGAGTCGCCGGCGTAAGCGTTGTCTTTGGGACAAACTGCAGAAGCCGCGTACTCTGCCATTTCCACACACCCTCCGTGGGAGGTGTGAGCGTTACAGGCACTTCGGCTTGGTCGAGTTCGGCCCGCGTGGTGAGCGGCACCATAGGTCGGTTGAATATGACCGACACCTTCGTACCTTCATGCGTCTCTGCATCGCTACTCGGCAGTATCGAAAGGATGCGCGGGTCTTCCGCCACCTGAAATTCACCATCGATGGTGGTGGAACCGTACGTAAGCTCCACGCGATGGTACGCGCCCACCTCGGGCAGCTCTTTGGGCTTGAAGTATAGGGTAGTGGTGGCGTCGGACGCGACGTACTGTCCCACAAGCTCCGGCTCAAAGTGCACTTGTGCGGGTGTGATGGCTCCGGCTTCTTCGGGTGCAACTATTGCAAGCGTGCCGCTTTGCGAAAGCGTGGGCGGCACAAGACGGTAGCCTTCACCGTAGGTCATCCACAAGGGGAGCGGCTCCTCGCGTACTATATAGTACGCCACTACCCCGCCAACTATGAAAAGAAGTGCGACAAGGAGCGCCAGCGCATAGCGTGGATGGGAGCGCGCAAGGATCAACGGGCGATGGAGTGTGCGCCGCACCATGCCTTTGGCGAGCGCCAGATACACGGGCCAGTCTGCACGCACACGGGCCGCTGCAAAGGGTAGTGCAGCTATCCTCGCACGCACTTTTGCACGAAACAGACTCTCCGCCTTACGTTGGGCGGGCGTATCCGTGCCGTCCGACTTGGCGGGCGCATGCTCATCGACCGGCTCGGGTGTAGGCGGTACGCCGGCTTCGCCTGTTGGTTGCTCATCCATGCCGCAAGTATACCGCTCACTCCTTCGCGGCCCTAGCGGGTTATGAACGCGGGCAATGCCTGATACATTGGCACGAACAGTCAAACATGGTACTGTCTCCGCAGGGACTGAACATGCACAAAATGGAGCTCTACAAATGCGGTTTACGTGCTTAGACAAGCTATACACAGCTGTAAAAGGTATCACCGAGAAAGACATTACCAATGTAGAGTTGGACATCGAAGTGCAGCCGGATGAAGTGGAGTTGGGTATCCTGCCTGTGGATCTACAGAAACTGTATGTCTATGAGCGACGGCTTTTTGAACAGGTCACGAATGAAGCTCATGCGTGCTCAAGCGAAGATGCAGACTGTCTACCTTCGCTACTGCTCATGCAGTCCATACACGAACTGGCGGCGGATGTGTTGCACACCGAGATGGTACTGCAGTATCCCGATCTCCTTACCTTTGACGGCTACGCCGTACGTAAAGGGTGGACCGTAGTGGGGTGCTTCGAGGTAACGGACGAGAGTGCCGAGGATGCCTCAGAAGATGCGGGGGATTCCGCACAAGACCTACTACATATGCCGACCGGCCCATGGATGAACTAGGGCGTACACCCCCGCTCTACGCGGGGGCTGCCTTTTTCTCGGCGCATGAACACGTATGCCGCCCGTTAATTCCTCGCACCCTCCGCAAACCTTTCAGTGTAGACGTCTTTGCAAGAAGCCGAGCCGCACGAGGCGACGAAGAGGCGTGAGGAATTACATCGCTGGAGCTTGACATATGACACGAACGGGTTTACAATATAGGTATGGTCACTAGGCGCTCATGGTAGCGCTTTTTGCGTACCGGGCCGGGGGCAGCGGGCACGCTCGGGCCCGCCCTGCAAGTCCAAGCTCTTCCTTACATGTTCATCGTGCCGTGTCATCGTAAGGGTACAGACCCTTTCTATACTATTGGCTACACGTATTTCTTTTTTTCTCTTGTCTTTCGTGCTTAACACCATGTCCCATCCCCTGCTTTCCATTGTCATACCCACACGCAACGAACGGGCGAATGTACGACCTCTCACGGAAGAACTCGCGCATGCCCTCTCCGAAGTGCCGTACACCTACGAAGTGCTTTTTGTCGATGCGAGCACAGATGGTACCAGACACATGCTAGCCAGGCTCGCGCGCGAGTACCCGCATGTTCGCTGTGTGGTGCCACACGGCCGCGACAAGAGCTTAGCGCTGTCGTGCCTTGAAGGCTTTCAGCGTGCACGGGGCACATATATATGTGTGATGGACGCGGACCTGCAACATCCTGCTGATGTGGTGCCGCGTTTCATGGAAGCGCTTGTTCTGGGTGCAGACATCGCTGTCGGTACGCGCTATGCCACAGACGAAGGTGCGGTGGGACTGGCAAGCACATACCGACGCCTTGTGTCGCGCAGTATGACCCGACTCGTGCACCGTCTCGTGCCCCGCACACGTACCACGAGCGATCCCCTGAGCGGCTTCTTTGCTTTTCGAAAACGGCTTCTTCGGCGTACGGCGCTTCACCCGCTTGGCTTTAAGATCTTGCTCGAACTGCTTGCTCGTGCACCGCACTGCACTGTACTCGATATTCCGTACTCATTCAGGCCTCGCGTACACGGCACGAGCAAAGCGCACCTCGCGGTGGGTGTGGCATTTCTCGCCCACCTATGGAGACTCCGACGTACTATGTCCGCCACAGCATGAAACACCCGACCGTAAGCGTTGTCATACCTGCACGCAACTCCGAAGCAACGATCGGCGATACGCTGCGTTCGCTCCTCACCCAGACGCTGCCGCCCGAGGAGATACTCGTCGTGGGCGCACCGGATGACACCACCTACACTGCTGTCGTGCCCTTTCTTGAAAACAGCACCGTACGATATATAGAAGCGGCCGCGCCCGCAGGGTACGTACGAGATGCACAGTACAAGCGACGTGTGGGTGCGCGAGAGGCGCGGGGTGAATGGATTTTTTTCACAGACTCAAAAGTGCTGCTTGATGCCGGTGCACTTGAAGCCGCGCTCGGGGCGGCCGGACGCGCGTCCGTGGACGCGGTGGCCGGCACAGCGCGTTCGTGTCCGGATGATGCACACAAACTGATGGCACTGCTCCAAGACGAAGCTCTCGTGCAAAACAACCCGCGGTTTGGTGCATCGCGGCTGCTTACGAGAGAGAACTTTGGAAGCGCGGAAGACTTGCCCGTCACCACCGCACTCCTGCTGAGCCGCCCGGCCTTTGAGGCTATCGAACACGATTTTGGCGTGGCGCATTCACGCTATGGCACAAGCTATGAAGACTATGCGGTGGCATGGCTCCTCGTGTCGCATGACTTCCCCATTCTGTGCACCGACACGGTGGTGTCGTATCACAAACACAGACTTACCTGGAAGGGCTACGCGCGACAAATAGCGCGAAGCGGGCAAGGAGCTGCGCTTTTTACCGCCCGCTACCCTGACTGCCCCTTCGCCGAACGACGCACGGGACAAGTAGAGCTGTGGCTTGGCGCGCATCTGGGCGCTCTGCTTGCGTTTGTGCTTGGTGTCGCGTTTGCCGGACTTGCCGCGGTAGGCGCACTTCTCGCGCTCTCGCTCGTTGCGTTCACCATACTTGGCGGTGTGCAGGCTGTGGTGCGGCGAAATGTCCGCACCGCTCTCCTTCCGCCGCTTACATACGTGCTCATTTGGATCTTTGTGTACCACTATATGTACTGGGCACTGATGCCGCAGCGAACGTACATGCGGAGAGCCGCCGCATATGTGCAGCTTGACTAGGGTATGCGCGCGCGCCGCTTTATCCCGGAGATAGGAGCTGTGGCAGTCATACTCCTCCTTGCATGCACCGCACGCATGTACCTTCTGAGTGAGAGACCGGGCTATGAATGGGACGAACCGGTGTACGCCTTTATCACGGAACAAACGGCGCAGCTCGGGTACCCTGCCCTCCGCGC
>CAYWMQ010000058.1:0-4389 GCA_964459635.1 uncultured Candidatus Saccharibacteria bacterium
CAGCCCTCTACGATGCCGATGTGGCGTCACAACACGGGAGACTTGCGGTCATTGATGAGGAAGGCGTCACCTTCACGTCGCACATAGATGGCTCGCTCCACCGATTCACGGCCGAGCGTTCTGTGGAAATACAACACGAGCTCGGCGCGGATATTTTCTTTGCGTTTGACGAGTGTACGGCGGCGGAAGCGGACCACGCGTACCAGCGCGAGGCCATGGAGCGTACGCATCGCTGGGCCGAGCGGTCGCTGCGTGCTCATCGTCAGAATGTGGAAGCAGGTACGCGTCAGGGTATCTTTGGCATTGTGCAGGGCGGCCGCTTTGAGGATTTGCGGCGCGAGAGTGCACGCACGCTCGCCGAAATGGATTTTGATGGATATGGCATCGGCGGGAGCTACCAGAAGTTCGACCTTGATACGGCCGTTGGATGGGTGACCGATGAGCTGCCACCCGAGAAGCCGAGACACCTCTTGGGTATAGGCGAGCCGGAAGATATCGTGCGCGGCGTGGAGCAGGGGATAGACCTTTTCGATTGCGTGCAACCGACGCGCCTTGCGCGCACGGGCACCGTGTACGGACCGGGCCTTATCAAGCTGCAACTCACCAATGCCGCACACGTGCGCGATTTTGTCGCTATTGACGCTTCGTGCATGTGCTACACGTGCGCACATTTCACGCGTGCATACCTAGCACACCTCTTTCGCTCACATGAGATGCTGGGCCCCGTCCTCGCGAGCGTACACAACCTCTATGCCATTAACGCGCTCGTTTCCTCACTACGCGCTGCGCTTTGATATCCGGTATAAAGGCGGCCTTTCCGCGTCACTTCACCTACCTTTGCAACGTGCTCTGGTATAGTGGGCGTATGGTCGTGACTCTCATAGGCATGCCCGGAAGCGGTAAGACGAGCGCAGGGCGCGCACTTGCCGCGGCACTCGGGTGGGCTTTTACAGATACGGATGAGCTGGTGGTCGAGTTACATGGACTTCCGCTTAAGGACATGGTTGCGACCGGCGGCGAGGCTGCGCTGCGGAGAGCGGAGCGCGAAGCGGTGCGGACGCTGCCGCGTCGAACACCATGCGTGATAGCCACGGGCGGTAGCGTGGTGTATTCTAAGCGGGCCATGGCGCACCTGAGGCGGCTGGGGCCTGTCGTGTGGCTTACCGTGCCGCCTGACATACTTTCCAAGCGTATCGGCGACCCTCATGCACGAGGCGTACTCATGGGCTCGCATCTGAATATCGCTTCACTGGCTCATGCGCGCGAGCCCCTGTACGCACGATACGCCACGCATGTAGTGGATGCGCGGGGCCCCGTGGGAGACGTGGTAGCCCTCGTGCGAGAAAAGCTTTCAGTATGACATTCACCTTACACACCCCGTTTCCGCCCGCGGGCGACCAGCCCGTAGCCATAGAAGCACTGACAAAGGGGCTTGAAAAAGGTATGCGGCATCAAACGCTACTGGGTGCCACCGGTACCGGCAAGACGTACACGATAGCAAACGTTATTGCGCGCGTAAACAAGCCCACACTCGTCATCGCACACAACAAAACACTTGCGGCGCAGCTCGCACAGGAGTACCGAGAGTTCTTTCCACAAAATGCCGTGCATTATTTCGTGTCTTACTACGACTTCTACCAGCCGGAGGCATACATGCCGGTCACCGATACGTACATTGAAAAAGAGGCGATGATCAACGAAGAGATAGAGCGGCTCAGGCACGCATCCACGCAAGCGCTTCTCACGCGGCGCGACGTCATCGTGGTGGCGTCCGTATCGTGCATATACGGCCTTGGGAGTCCCGAGGAGTACGAGAAGGTACACTTGCGGCTTTCCAAGGGTGACACACTCACGCGCGCAGAGCTCTTGCGAAAGCTCGTGCATATCTACTTCACACGTACGAATGCCGATCTGGAGCCCGGTCTTTTTCGCTCGCGCGGCAATCAAATAGAGGTCATGCCGACAAACGAACGCATCATTTACCGGGTGCAGTTTGAGGGTGAGCGCATATCACACATAGACGAGCTCGATGCTATCTCGCGCGCCATACGCAAGTCGCACGAGCATGTGTTTGTGTTTCCCGCCAAGCACTTTGTCACGCCCGAGCACGAGCGCACACGCGCTCTTGCGGACATACGCGCAGAGCTCACCGCCCGCCTCAAGGAGCTCCAAGCGGAAGGGAAGGTGCTGGAGCATGAGCGCCTGAAGCGTCGCACAAACCATGACCTCGCGCTCATCAAGGAGATAGGCTACTGCAACGGTATCGAAAACTACTCACGGCATTTTGATGGACGTAAGGCCGGGGAGCCTCCACATACGCTGCTTTCATATTTTCCACACAAGCAGGACGGTACCCCGGATTTCCTTACCGTCATAGACGAGTCGCACGTCACCGTGCCGCAGCTCGGCGGCATGTATGCGGGCGACCGTTCACGAAAAGAAACACTGGTGGGTCACGGATTTCGCTTGCCTTCGGCGCTCGACAACCGGCCACTTCGCTATGAGGAGTTTGATGCACGTGTTGGCGAGCGCATCTACACGAGTGCCACCCCGGGCACGTACGAGCGCGAGAAAAGTGCCGAAGAGGGGCAGGTGGTAGAGCAGATCATACGCCCCACAGGGCTTGTGGACCCTGCGCTTGTGCTGCGCCCGGTAACGGGTGAGGTGGGCGCAAAGGCCTACAAAGGCCAGGTGCACGATTTTATCGAGGAGGCTCTACGCACGGTGGAAAAGGGAGACAGAGTGCTTGTGACGACCCTTACGAAAAAGATGGCGGAAGATTTGGCCGAGTACTTGCGCAAGAAAAATGTCCGCGCAGAGTATCTGCACAGCGACATCAAGACCATTGAGCGTATCGAGATACTCTCAAAGTTCAGGCGCGGTGAGTTTGATGTGCTTGTGGGTGTAAACCTGCTTCGAGAAGGGCTCGACCTGCCCGAGGTGTCTCTTGTGGGCATACTTGATGCGGACAAGGAGGGTTTCCTGCGTTCGGACACAGCGCTCATACAGACCATCGGGCGTGCCGCGCGCAATGTGGACGGACGCGTGCTCCTCTATGCGGACCATATTACAGACAGTATGCGTCGTGCTATGGACGAGACGGAACGCAGGCGGACGGTGCAGCTTGCATACAACAAGAAACACAAGATTACCCCGAAGACCATTCAGAAAGCCATTAGGGATATCGCTTCGGAGCTGCGCACCGAGCACCAGAAGGCGGTGGGCCAACTTCTGGCCGTAGATCAAGCGCTGTACCAAAAAAACCCGAAGGCTGTGATAAAGGAAAAGACGCGGCAGATGAATGAGGCAGTGCGAAGGCTCGACTTCGAGACGGCAGCTATTCTTCGAGATGAAATTAAGGAACTGGAAGCAGCGTAGGTTACAGGTATAAGATCTTAGGTTACAGGAACGGATAACAAACTAGGCGGACGTCGAAAACGCGACCTGTGGTCGCGTTTTCGTACTATTCCCTCTAACCTACAACCTTACACCACGCCCAAGCTACTTCGTGCGCATGTGCGCAAGCGAAAAGTACGCCATTACAAACATAAGGCCGCAGAACGCCCAACTGAGCGCTACCGGCATCGACCATGTATCTATCATGAGCTGCCAGCCGTACGAACTGCGCATGCCCATGAACACACCGAGTGCCAAAAATACAATAGCTGCTGTGAGCGAGTAAAACGATGGACGCATTGTCATCATAAAAAAGCGGGGGCTATGGTTGATATGTACTCATTGTACCGCTCCCACCGCGACGTTTGGCGTTCTGCTGTGGATAAATCCATGCTACAATGACCCGTTGTGTCCTACCCCCGCCCTCACGCAGGGGCGGCTGTCGTATGGTGCGACACTACATATCATATTTGCCCACGTATGGAACAACACATTACCGTAAAGGGCGCACGAACGCATAACCTAAAAAACATCACCGTCACAATGCCTCGTGATGCATTTATTGTGTTCACGGGACTATCCGGCTCCGGCAAATCGTCGCTTGCATTTGATACCATCTTTGCGGAAGGTCAGAGGCGGTATGTGGAATCGCTTTCCGCGTACGCACGGCAGTTTTTGAACCAGCTTCAGAAGCCCGACGTAGAAGAAATACGCGGTCTGTCTCCCGCCATCTCCATAGATCAGAAGTCGCGGTCCAACAACCCACGCTCCACGGTCGCCACTGTGACGGAAATATACGACTACCTTCGCATACTCTATGCTCGTGTTGGGCGTGCATACTGCCCAGTCTGTGGCACCCCGATTCAAAAGCTCACTAACGAGGAGCTTCAAGCAAAAGTGCTTGAGCTCGTGGAAAAGGCGTCAAAGGATGGAAAAAAGGAGGTGCTCGGAGTTGCCTACGACGATCGTGTTATACGGCTGTGGGCGCCTGTG
>CAYWMQ010000059.1:0-4379 GCA_964459635.1 uncultured Candidatus Saccharibacteria bacterium
TGAGGCCGTGCATCGTGAGCGCGCGCAAAAGCTCCGTCTGCGCGCTTGGCTGTATGCCGAGTGCATGCTCGCACGCTTCGATAGCGGCCATAATGTGGGCGTTGCTGCAGGTACCGCAAATGCGCGAGAGGTGCGAGGGTACGGCCATGACGCTCTTGCCCTTAAGTGCTTCCGTGAAAAAGCGTTTATACTCCTCGGTCACAAACTTCACAGACGTCACCTTGCCATCTTCCACGGAAATATGAATAGAGGCGTCCCCCTCTATTTTCGTGACGTGTTCGAGATCGATGTCTACTTTGTGCACGGTGGAAAAGTTAAAAGGTAAAAGTCAAAAGGCAAAAATTCAAGTCAAAAATCAAAACTTCAGCGTACGGAACTGTTCATGGCGCAACGGTCGTTACTTTTGAATTTTAAATTGCACTTTTAACTTTTGCATTTTACCTTTTTACTTAGTGCCCTGACTGACACTCACCGTTGGTCTCAACTCCGCCACCAACCCATTCACCGCCTTCAAGAACAGGTCCGTATTCATCGGGCAGCCTGGGACAGAGGCGTCTACGGCGACCACATCCGACACCTTTTTCACTTCAGGCAGTGCGCCAAAGCGGTCCACCAAGAACTGTATCGCTTCCTTTTGCGCAGGCGTAAAGGTGTTGCGCTGGGCGGCTGGGAGGCCCGTCACCGCACACGCACCCACGGCTACGAGCTTCTTTGAGCGGGCACGAATATCCTTCAGTTTTTCTTCTTGCTCGCTGCTCGCGATAGCGCCCTCGATGAAGGCGACATCAAAGCTGTCGTACATATTGTTTTTCTTGAGCACCTTCACGTGCCGAAAATCAAAGAGCTGCTTCCACTCCTGCCAGTGGTCGTTCATGAGCTCGGTGAACATGATGGTGTTGTCTTCCGAGCAGGAGAACACAAACCAGCCGATCTTTATTTTTTCAAACGGTGCATTCATGTACCCTATTCTACGTCATTTTACGTGGTTTCATAGTGCGACCGGGTGTACATAAATAAGCCGGTTCACCGCTTCCGCTTGACGGCCCGTGTGCTACAGGTACTGTAGAAATAGGTTTGACCGAGGAGACGTGACATGCCAGACGACCATGTCCATGTAGACGAAACGTTGATGCGGTTCCTAGGGTGGTGCCTCGTCAGTTGTGGTTATGAGGCGGCCTTTGTGCCGTCCCCACATGATGAGCACGAGCAAAGCGTTCTCGTACACGTAGTGCCGCTTCACGGCGAAAGCTATCGGCTCTTTCTCTCACGTTGCAGGATCCAGACTGGCGCAGGTGACGTGGCGGGCTTGCAGCTGTCTGCGTTTCTGCCGATTGCGGTAAATGACCACATACCCTCACTTTGCGCCCGCTGTGCAGCATTGCAGCAGTTTGCAGGCGGTGGGGACTATTATGCGGTCGTTCGTGAAAAAGACGGTACGCACAGTATGGCTTGGACGGCAAAGTATAACGGTGCCTACGAGCACATGCTACAGAGCGCCCCGGAATGCGCTATCGAAGAAGCGGAACAGTATGTGCACGCCATAAGACGCGCGAAGCTTGCTGCCGAGCGATATGATGGCCTGCCACACTGGATAGGCGATACCGCTCATGCGTAACAATAAGGCTCTCTACACCGGATGATGTGGAGAGCCCTAGCTGTACCGCTCCGTGGACAACACTGCTTCATACCATACTTCATGCTGGTATACTAAAGCTACTATGGATGGGAACAAGCGTGCGGACATACGCACCATTGCACTAGGCGGCGCTGCGGGCGACGGCGTGCGCGAAGCGGGCATCAACTGGAGCGAGTTCATGCATGAACTGGGGTACCGTGTCTTTTCCTCGTTTGACTACCCGTCCCTCATACGCGGTGGCCACAATTACGCGCGGCTGACGTACAGCGATGCGCCGGTCTTTGCCGACTACCGTGCGTTGGACGTGCTTGTTGCCGTAAATGCGGAGACGGTGCGCGTCCACCTGCGTGAGCTTGCACCTTCCGCCCGTGTCTTTGTAGAGGAGAGCGTGAGCGCGGAGCTTGCGGACTGCGGAGCCACGCTCATACCTCTTCCCATGAAGAAGCTCACCGAAGAGGCCGGTGCTCCGCTTGTGGCGCGTACGAGTGTGGCGCTTGGAGCATTCGGGTACACGCTTGGTCTTCCTTCGGAGCGGCTTATCGCGCTTGCAGCGAAAGTGTTTGCAAATGTGGGTGCCGAGCTCAACGTGTCGCTTGTGAAAAAAGGCTATGAGCATGCCCAAGCTCTTAACCTTCCGCAAGATGCCACACCGGAGGAGCGTGCGCCGGACGCATCGCTCCTCATTGAAGACGGCAACCGTGCTGCGGCAAAGGGTTTTGCAGCTGCGGGGCTCGAGTACTACGTGGGCTACCCGATGACGCCGTCTACCTCTGCGCTTCAGTACCTTGCCAAGGCCGGGCGTGAGAAGCGCATCACGGTGGTGCACCCGGAGGACGAAATAGCGGTGATAAACATGGCGCTCGGCATCGTGTACGCGGGCGGCCGCACCGCCATAGGCACCGCGAACGGCGGCTTTGCGCTTATGGAAGAGACTGTTGCGTTTGCCGGCGTGTCTGAGCTACCTCTCGCCATACTGGTGTCCATGCGCATGGGCCCAGCCACGGGTGTCGCCACCCACACGAGCCAAGGCGACCTGCAGTTCATCCGCCATGCGGGTCATGGCGAATTTCCGAAGCTTGTCATTGCGCCCGGCGATGTGGAGGAGTGTTTCTCGTGCGCGGCGGACACGCTCAACCTCGCATGGAAGTATCAGTTGCCCGCGATATTGCTTACGGACAAGCACCTGTCGGAGTCATACATGACCGTTGCGCTTGATATCGCATCGAAAGGTCCTGACACTGGGAAGCGCGCAGTGGAGCTCGGTGCCGGCTACAAGCGCTTTGCACTCACCGACGACGGTATATCGCCGATGGCGTTTCCCGGCACGCCGGGTGTCATGGTGAAGGCCACAAGCTACGAGCACAACGAAGAAGGCGAGGCGACCGAAAAAGCGGAGGAGGTGCGCGCGATGCAGGACAAACGCTTCCGTAAGCTCGACGGCTTGTACCGCGAGTTCGCACATTTCCCGACCGTCAAAACGTACGGCGACCTTTCGAGCAAGGCGGTGGTCGTATGTTGGGGCTCTACTAAGGGCGTGGCACGTGAGGCGCTTCACCACCTCAAGCGTCCGGCAAAGCTCGTGCAGGTCTTGTGGATGGAGCCCTTCGATGCCGACCGTGTGAAGGCCGAGCTTGCGGGTGCGGAGGTCATCATAGACGTAGAGGCCAACCACACCGCACAGCTCGCTGCGCTCATTCGTGAAAAAACGTCCATTGAGATCACCAAGAAGGTCTTGAAGTACGATGCCCAGCCGTTTACACCGGTAGAGTTGGCGGAGGAAATAAACAAGTTTTTATGAGTTACACGATACCAATCTACGAATTATACGAATGCAACGAATGTGCGGCGCTGCCGCGCCGACGCATGCGACGTATTCGTGATATTCGTACTCATTCGTAGATTAGTATCGTGTTCAAGGCAACTATGCTTGACTTAGCAACTGACATCAAGATCACCTGGTGCCCCGGGTGCCCCAACAGCCAGATACTGGTGGCTTTTCGGCAAGCGGTGACAGACATGGTGGAAGGAGGAGAGGTGGCGCTCCACAATATTGCGGCGGGCGCGGGAGTGGGATGCCACGGCAAGATAAGCGACTACCTGGAGGTGAACACCTTCAACAGCTTGCACGGGCGTGTGGTGCCAAGCCTTACCGGCATTAAGCTTGCCAACCCCGCACTTACCGTAGTCGGCTTCTCAGGAGACGGTGACTCTTTTTCCGAAGGTTTCAGTCATGTGGCCCACGCGGCGCGTCGCAACACCGATATCAGTCTCTTTTTGCACAACAACCAGGTCTTTGCGCTTACAACAGGGCAGGCGACCGGCACCAGTCCCAAAGGCTACAAGGGCGGCACTACACCCTTCGGCTCCGTGGATGAGCCCATGAACCCGACGCTTATTATGCTCGCGATGGGTGCCACTTTTGTGGCGCGCACGTACGCGGGCGACATTGCGCGTACGAAGGCGCTGATGCAGGCAGCTATGCGCCACAAAGGTTTTGCGTTTCTCGACATTATTCAGCCGTGCATTACTTTTTTCGATACGCGCGAGTACTACAAGGAGCGCATTACGTGGGTGGATGAAAGCGCACACGATGTGACGAGCTTGGATGCGGCATTCACACTCGCGCGCTCGGTGTCAGATGAGAAAGTGCCACTTGGCCTGTTCTACAAGGTGGAGAAGCCGACCTTTGAGGAGCAAGTGAAGCCGAAGTAGAAAGTAGTAAGTAGAATGTAGAAAGCATACC
>CAYWMQ010000060.1:0-4217 GCA_964459635.1 uncultured Candidatus Saccharibacteria bacterium
GTGCGTGGTCGTCGTGCGCACCCCGCACACGTCTCCCGCATACGGTAACGTGCAAGGTTGCGAGACCTCGCACGTTACAACGTCGTCAACTTCCCCCGTATATCCTTCAGTATGGCGTTCGCCGTTTTTTTGTTCTCGCGCAAGTACGTCCGCGCCGCATCATAGCCGCGCCCGAGCTTTTCCTCTCCGTACGCATAGCTTGAGCCCGACTTTTGCACGAAGCCGTACTTTTCGCCGAGTGCGAGGAGCTCGCCCTCCTGCGATATGCCTTCGTTGTACATGAGATCGAACTCAGTCACGCGGAAGGGCGGGGCAACTTTGTTTTTCACCACCTTCACGCGGTGGCGGCCGCCCACCACCTCATCACCCTTCTTGATCTGCGCAATGCGGCGTATGTCGAGCCGTACGCTCGTGTAGAATTTGAGCGCCTTGCCGCCGGGTGTCGTTTCCGGGTTACCGAACATCACGCCTATCTGCATGCGGATCTGGTTGATGAATATGACCACCGTCTTGCTGCGCGAGACGATAGCGGTAAGCTTGCGCAAGGCTTGGCTCATGAGGCGTGCTTGCTTACCCACATGCTGTTGGCCCATCTCACCCTCTATTTCGTCCTTGGGTGTAAGTGCCGCTACCGAGTCCACCACCACGATGTCTATTTTGCCGCTCCGTACAAGGCTCTCCACTATCTCAAGCGCCTGTTCGCCGGTGTCGGGCTGACTTATGAGAAGCTCTTCCGTCTTTACGCCGAGCCGCTTCGCGTACTCCGGGTCGAGCGCGTGCTCCGCGTCGATGAAAGCGCAGATGCCACCTTTCTTTTGCGCTTCAGCCACCGCGTGAAGTGTGAGCGTCGTCTTGCCCGAAGACTCCGGACCGAATATTTCGATGATGCGGCCGCGCGGGTAGCCGCCGATGCCGAGCGCCCAGTCGAGCCCCACCGAGCCGGAGCCGATAGCATCTACGTTGACCTTCGGCTGCTCGCCCAGTGTCATGATAGCGTCTTCCCCAAAGCGCAGCTTGATGGACTTCAGGGCAGCATCTATTTCAGGCCTGCCCGCCGTAGCTTGAGCGGAGGCGGAGCGGCCGGTCTTACCGCCGTCATTATTCGGCGCGGCACCTGTCGCCGCGCCATCTTCAAAGGGCGTAGTGTCGGCTGTGTCCTGCGCGGCAGCCTTGGTGGCGCGCTTTGTGATCGGTTTTTTGGATCGGAGTGCCATAGTGAGGTGTGGGTATGGGAAATAATGCTAAGGTAAAAAGTATGGTGTGTGCGTACGTACGGAAGAAAATATTATCGCTTGGTAAGTGTCACTGAAGTTCCGCTTAGCTCCTCCGGTGCGCTCGAGCTTGCGTGAGCCGTGTGCCCGGGCTCGGGGGGCACCCCATAGAAGGGGATGCGTGTTTCCGTACGGCGGCCGAAGCGGTTTTCCGCGGCCACCACCAGTATCGCATATCCGTTTGGCACCAAAAGCCGCTCAGAAAAATCGCCGCGCTCGTTCGTGTAGATATGCTCACCGTTTAATGTGACTTTGCTCACGTTGCGTGCGGTGCCGCGCACGAAAAGCATATCTTCGCTCAATGTTTGGTATGCCTGGGGGCTTTCTATCACGAGAGAAGGGCCGGCGATATACCCGCGCGCCTGGAAAGCTCCGTATAGTACGGCTCCCGCCACGAGCAGGGCGGCCACATGTAGGGTATGGCTATCGGTCATAGTTGGTGTTGGGATCGTCTTCGTCGCGGTACTCTTCGTCGTCTACCAAAAGCTCCGGCATGTCATCTTGCATGGCGCGTCCGCTTACCGGTGTGTCCGCCGTAGCGCCGCCACCCCCTCCTTGGAGCACGGGGCGTGGCTTGTTGGTGCCATCCGAAGCCCCTATCACACCGCGCTCTTCGAGCTGGTCCATAATGCGGGCCGCGCGGCCGTAGCCTATCTTGAAGCGCCGCTGTATGAGCGAGGTTGAGGCCTTGCCGTTTTGCACCACAAACTGTCGGATCTCTTCGTAGAGGCTATCCACGTCCTCATCTTCCTCCATCTCCGCAAAAGGTATCGCACCGCCCGCGCTCTCAGGGCCGCGCTCGCTCGCGGTGAGGTCTACGTTGCCATCGGTCACGTACGTGTTGTGCTTCGCGAGAAATGCCACTATTTTACGCACTTCGTCGCTCGTGATGAAAGGGGACTGTATGCGGCGCGGCTTGGGCATGTCCGCTCCCTGGAAGAGCATGTCGCCCGCGCCCAAGAGTTTCTCTGCGCCGGACGTATCAAGAATAATGCGCGACTCCAAGAGCGAGCTCACCTTGAGCGCGAGTCGGGCGGGGATGTTCGCTTTGATGAGGCCCGTCACCACATTTGCGGAGGGGCGCTGTGTGGAGAGTATGAGGTGTATGCCGACGGCACGGCTCATTTGCGCAAGGCGCACAATGGCTGCTTCAAGCTCGCGCGGGTAGGCCTGCATAATGTCGGCCAGCTCGTCTATCACCACCACAATGTGCGGCATGCTTTCGGGCGCTTCCGCGTCCTCAATGTCTTCACCCCGCGCCTTTCGCTTCTCTATTTTGTCGAGGGCGGGGGAGAGCACCGTGTGGTGGTACTCGCCGATGTCGCGCTTTTTGTGCTCGCGCAACACGTCGTACCGTCGGTCCATTTCTTTTGCCGCCCACTTGAGTGCGAGTATGGCCCCCTTGGCGTCGGTAATGACAGGTGTGAGCAGATGCGGTATGCCGTCGTAGAGGGTCAGTTCAACGCGCTTTGGGTCTACCAGGATGAGCTTGAGGCGCTCGGGGCCGTTGCGGTAGAGGAGGCTTGTGACGAGCGTGTGTACCATCACAGACTTGCCGCTTTTCGTGGCGCCCGCGATGAGGAGGTGAGGCATCTCCGCGATGTCCGCGTAGTGGAGGTCGCCTGAAATGTCTTTGCCGAGTGCAAAGAGGAGCGGAGCGGCTGCCTCACTGAAAGCAGGTGCCGAGAGGAGACCGCCGATACCTACAAAGGACTTGCCCGCGTTCGGCACTTCTATACCTACGAGAGACTTGCCGGGGATGGGGGCCTCGATGCGTATCGGGTGTGCGGCCACCGCGTACTCAAGGTTTGGCTGGAGCGCCACGATCTTTGAAAGCTTGACGCCTTCCGCGGGCTTGAGCGCGTAGCGAGTCACCGACGGCCCCACCGTGATCTCGTCCATTTCGACACGTATGCCGAAGTTCTGCAGTGTGCGCCGAATGATGTTTGCGCGCGCTTTGGTGTCGCCCACGTTTGCCTTGCCGCGGTCTTTCTCAAGTATGGAAAGAGGCGGGGGAGTGTACTCGCTCGGAAGCACGAGCGGAGCTTTCTTGGGTGCCGCGGGTGCTTGCTCCAAGGTCGGAGTGATGGCTTCTGCAGAGTCCGCCGCCTGCGCATCATCGGCTTGTGTGGTGGGGGTCGCGGCGCGCGCCGTCGCTGTGTCCGGCTGTGTGGTCTCTTCCGCCGCCATGCCGCGCACCACTGGCTCGCGTGTCTCGTCTATACCGAGGTCGTGTTGGTCTTCCTTCGGGGTGCGACGTACGAGGCCGAGCGTCTTTTGCCAGAGCCCCACCCAGAGCCCGCTGTCAAAAAGCAGAAGGAGCGATATCACGAAGAGGCCCGAGAGGAGCACGATAGAGGCTACAGCCTCGAACGCACGCACAAGCGGCGCGGCAAAAAGAGCTCCGGTCACACCGCCGAGCTCGGGGGCCACCACGCCGCATATGCCGAGCGCGGATATGAAAAAAAGTACGCCACCCGTAATACGCACGGGCCCCACGCTGCGCTCACCTTCCGCAGATCTGAAAAGCGAGAAAGCAGCCACAAGGAGGACAACAGGCAATAGAAAGTAGCCGATGCCAAAGAGGTAGCGGAGTCCCTCGTAGAGAGAGTGCCCTGCCGTGCCTGCCATGCCCCCGGCCGAGAGCAGAAGCAGTACCGCAAGCAC
The DNA here is from genome assembly GCA_964459635.1 of uncultured Candidatus Saccharibacteria bacterium. GTDB lineage: Bacteria > Patescibacteriota > Minisyncoccia > Phycocordibacterales > UBA12088 > CAYWMQ01. The sequence goes on from CAYWMQ010000060.1 coordinate 3,939, forward strand.
AAATAGCGTGACCCCGACGGTGCCGCGCCACGTTTCGCCCGGTACCGCAGAAAAGGCCTCAAGCACACGCGCGCCGTTGCGCGCTGTGGGTGCGGGGGGCTGTTTTGAGCGTGTGGTGCGCTTCCGTGCGGCCATGTAGCAGTATTTTACCACACCCCGGCTTCATGCACCGCACACTTCTGCACCGCACCCATCTTCATACATAGACCATTACAGCCGTCTTTCTTTGCCCGCTGCTGCGGCCAAGTATTTTGAGCCTATCCCAAAAAGGTGCTTAGC
>CAYWMQ010000061.1:0-4180 GCA_964459635.1 uncultured Candidatus Saccharibacteria bacterium
AAACGGTAGCACGCGGACTTACATGAACAAGCTACGGGTGTGGAAAAGTGTCAAGAAATGGGGCAGTACAATATGTATATGGAAGATATTTTGAGAGGCGACACAGCCACGGACGGATGCGGACACTACACTGCGGACATTAATACTAGCGCGGGGGGCGCTTGCGCGTGGTTACAATATGAAGGCGTAGATATTGGGAATCCCCGATTCCCCAGCGGGTGTTGCAGTTCAGGAAGGGAAAGGGCTCATACCAAACAACGCGCGGTGCGCGTTGTTTGGTATGAGTAAAAAGCTTACCCATGTGCACGCTTACGCTGTGCTCTACCCGCCGATCCAAGCGGTATATACGTTTATTACTGACTATCGTATCTCGTACGAAATAGTGACGTTTGAAAGGATGCGGTTTTCGCCTGCCGGCACCTGAGGCGCCGAAGCTGCCTGATCCATTGCCCCGCCAAACGCAGACTCAAGCTTCATGTTGTACGGCATGGGCGGCACAGCATTACTTTCGCCAAAGTTTACTATCCGCACCAGCGAGACCCCAAGCTCCTTGGCAAGCTCGTCAGCCTTTTCCTTTGCGTCCTCGATAGCAAGCGCACGTGCTTCCGCTTGCTTCACTTCGGGCTCCGCAAGCTTAAAGGTGAGCCCGCTCACATTCTGCGCACCCGCATCGGTCACTGCCTGCAAGAGCTCGCCCGACCTGTTCGCGTCGCGCACCGTTACGGCTACCGTTTGTGTCAATGTAAAGCCGCGCTGCACTTGACGCCTATCGCAGGGGAAACGCACACACTGCGCGGGTATCCACTCGTACTTGGGGTGAAGCTCATATGCCGCGGTCTTCACATCTTTCTCCTCGACACCTTTGCTCTTGAGCGCAGCAAGCGCGGCATCAACCTTTCCCTTGGCCGCCTCCTGCACAGCGGCCACAGTGTCACCGGACTCCTCCACGCTAAAGGTAAACTCCGCACTGTCGGGTATCGCGAAAACCTCACCTTCACCATTCACACTGATAACATTGGTCGGCGGTACACCCCCACCTACGTAGCGGTACTCTTTAAGGCTCTTGAGCGTTTCGGCAAAGAGAAACGCGGCGAGTAAGATTCCCAACACAAGAAATACGCCCTGCAAACGGCCAAACATTGCCGCTGCCGATGGGTGTCCGGCATTTGCTGAAGTATCCATATACACGCAAGGTTATCTGCTATGGGGGCAGTATACCATGTGTCGCAGAGCTACAAGTACGGCAAGATGAAGTGCTCATAGCCAAGCATTTCCACCAACATGTAGCTCCACTGCCCTACGATATCAAGCCTACCCAAGACGAGGACAGCACCCAAGAGCACAAGAAACCCGCCGCCTAGACGTGTGATGATATGCAGGAAAGGCGTGACACGGGTGAGCACTCGCGCCACATGTTCAAAGGCGATGCCTAACAGCAAGAATGGGACCGCAAAGCCGGCGGCAAAAAGAGCGAGGAGGGACGCGCCCGTCAGTGCCGTCTCGGTACTGCTCGCAAGTAGAAGTACGGTCGCGAGCACAGGACCCACACAAGGGGTCCACCCTGCGGCAAAAAGAGCTCCGAGCCCGAAAGATGCGAGCGGATTCCCCGGCGCGAGCGGCACATACGATGTAGCTTTACGCTCGCGGTGAAGCGACGGCATACGCACGATACCGAGCATGAAAAGCCCAAGCACCACCACCAACACTCCGCCCACACGAAGAAATACATCGCGCACAGGTGCAAGCCATGCACCCGCCGCTCCAGCCAAGAGGCCAAACACCATAAAGACCATGCCGAAGCCGAGCACGAACGCAAACGCGTGGCGCAGCACACGCCCGCGTGCATGTGTGCGCACTTCTTCTTCCGTCACGCCGCTTATGTACGCGAGGTACGCAGGTATGAGGGGCACCGTACAAGGAGCAAAAAATATGAGCACGCCCGCGAGGAAGGCGCTGAGAAAAAGAAAGGGCGATATCTCCATAGTGTGAACGTGTGCTACGCGCCACTGTACGGCTCTCCTCGGGCGGCATGCTCAAGTGCGCGGTCAAGCTCTTCACGCACGAAAGGACCGCGCACGCGATAGAGTATTTCGTTGTGCTCACCCAAGACGAGCGTCTCCGGCATATGAAAACCGTCTATGAGGCGGAAGTAGTCGTCCTCCGGATCGAGCACAAATCGCACAGGGCCGTCCGGCACCAACCCAAGCTCCGCAAGGTACGCCGGCACATCGCGCGTATTGGTGTCACGGCAAAGCGCAAGGAACACAACACCCGCATGCGCTCCGGCAAGCTCCGCGAGAACACGAAGCTCCTCGCGCGAGTATGGGCTCCATGTCGCCCACACGTTAAGCACGCGCACTTTGCCTTCACTTTCTGTGAGGGACACTGGACTGCCTGTGATGTCCGACAATGCAAAGTCGGGCGCGTACGAGTAGTGCTGCGCCAGGCGCTCACTCCGCTCATACCACCACATGCCCACCCAACCTAAAAGCGCCGCACATAAGAGTACGCCTCCTGCAAGGCCCGCGCGCTTGAGCGCCTGCGGTGACACTTTTCTCATACTATTCCGCATCTGCGGCGCGCAGGGCGCGGTCCACGAGCGGCTTCACGGTAGCGATAGGCAGGGCTCCCGAGAACGTAAACGTTTGCCCGCCCTTTGTCATGAGCACATTGAACGGGGTGCCGTTTGCGCCCGCAGCACTGCTCTCCTCAAGGTCGCCGTCAATGAGCGCGTCATACGTGCCCCCTCGCAAACATGCCCTGAACGCGTCCGCATCAATACCTAAGTCGCCGGCCGCGCGCACGTACAACTCCTCACCAAGTGAGCGCTGTGCCGCAAAGAGCGCGTCGGAAAAACGCCAGAACGCATCCGCGCCGCCAAGCTCGGCCGCACACTCGCTCGCTACGGCCGCGGGGCGCGCTTCGGGGTGAATCGAGTCGAGCGGAAAGTGGCGATAGACCCACGCCACCCTGCCCTCATACTGGGCCACAAGCTCGGTTACGGTCTTGTGGAAGCGCTCGCAGTATGGACACTGGAAGTCTGAATACTCTATAAGGAAGACATCAGCATCTCGGGAGCCGTACACGTGGTCGCGCTCATTGACTGCGCGTATTGAAACGGCATTACCGGCTCGTGTGGGAGCTGCAGCGCCTGATCCGCCCGCGCGCGAGTAGTACAGTGCCGCCGCTATGGCAAAGCCTGCCACCACGATAGCGAGCGGGATAAGGTACGGGTTGATCCCGGCGCGCTGCGTAGGAGGCGGCGTCGATGCGCCTGTGTCTTGTTCCATATGGGTGTTTCTTTTACTCCTCCGCGGGCGCGGGCTCCGAATTCGAGAACGCGGGCGGTGGAGGGGGCAGTGGGAGTGCGCTCGCTGCCGGCACCTCCAAGGCACCGGAGGCCTGTAGCTCCTCGTTGGTCGGACTTACAGGCTCGCCGATAAACGAGCAACTATCGCCGAAACAACGTTCAAGGATGCGGTCGCCCCAGAGGACCCATGCCCCGGCGGCAAGCGCGAGAATAATGACGGCCGCCACCGCCGCCTTGGTGCGTCGCACGTGCTGTGCAGCGTGCTCAGGTGATGTGTTTGTGTCTGTCATATAAAACAGTGTACCGCAGCACAAGCGGATGCACTAGCGCATCCGGCTGTGTAAGAGAGGGGCGACGCACACGTCATGAAAAGCATGAAGCACACCGTAGCCACGAACATACTAACGGCCGTTATCGGCTTTTCGATGCTTGCCGCTATGGTGCTACACTTCTCGGCGCTGTAGGCGGGTAGTCAGTGCGACCTAGTCAATCCGCGTGAACCGCGGCTTTTTTATGCCGTCAACCGTGACCATATCGTAAAACATCTCCTTGGGACGAGCCCACAGGGCACGGTCACCGTGCAGTGCGCGGTATACCACCAACTCCTCGCCCGTTTCGCTGTGCGTGGCTGTGCCGCCATACTCATACTCACCACCTTTGTAGTGACGAAAGCGGGTGCCTTGCTCAATATGCTGTGCGTGCTGCTCTGGCATTGTAATGAAAGAGGACCGCAGTAATGCAGTCCTCGGGTTTTGGTGGGAGCTAACGCTCCCGAATTGGTGACTTTTGTGAAAAGTCTAAACTAATATTTTTGTAGAACTAATGTCTACTTAAGATAATACTCCTCCCAAAAAAGGTGTCAAGCAAAAT
>CAYWMQ010000062.1:0-4113 GCA_964459635.1 uncultured Candidatus Saccharibacteria bacterium
TACCATCATTAGCAGCAATCACTAACGCAAGCTCCATGAACCTCTGGCATGACATATCCGTGGGATCCAAGGTCCCGGAAGAATTCAACACCATTATTGAAATACCGAAGGGCTCGTACAACAAGTACGAGATAGACAAAGAAACGGGCCTTATCGCACTTGACCGCGCCAACTACACCGCCGCTCCCTACCCCTTTGACTACGGCTTTGCGCCGCAGACTTTGTGGGAGGATGGTGACGCACTCGACGTCATCGTGCTCACGACCTTCCCACTTAATGTAGGCGTGCTTGTGGCCGTGCGACCTGTCGCGGTAATGGAGATGGTGGACTCCGGCGAGTCAGACTTCAAGGTCATCGCAGTGCCTGTGTCCGACCGCCGATGGGAGGACACCAACGACCTCACCGACCTCAACAAGCACATGCTGCGCGAGTACCAGCACTTTTTTGAGACGTACAAGAACCTCAAGGGGAAGCCCGCAGTGGTGGAGATAGGCGGCTACAAGGGCAAAACGGATGCGATAGCTGCAGTCGAAAAATCCATCAAGCTCTACAAGGAAAAGTTCGGCGCGCGTGAATAAGATCGGCAGGAGCTTCTTGCGGCTGTACACATAAGGCCCGCGCGGAACTGCGGGCTTTGTGTGTACATGCATACCATTTGCGTTTATCCGCCCCGCACGTTACACTCTGGCCCATGTCTACTGAAGAAAATACCGCTACTACTACGACCGAAGAAATATGGTACGAGGACGTGCGTGTAGAGCGTAACAAAGACTCTACCGCGACCATCACGGCACGCGTGCCCGACTGGGCCCTGGCTAAGCTGCGCCCGCGGGCACTCAAGGCGATAGGCGAGCGGCTTGAATTCCCCGGCTTTCGGAAGGGGCACGCGCCCGAAGCGCTCGTGGTGGAGCGGGTGGGAGAGCCCACGGTACTTGAGGAAGTGGCACACTTGGCGCTCCAACGCGCCTGGCCGACTATCGTCATGGACGAAAAGCTGGATGTGATCGGACGGCCCGAAGTCTCCTTCACAACACTCGCGCCCGGCAACCCCATCACCTACCGCGTGCGCGTCACGCTCTACCCGGAGGTCACGCTTCCCGACTACCGCGCGGTCGCAGCGAAGATCGTGAAAGACACGCCAGCCCCCGACACGGTCACCGCGAGCGAAAAAGATGTGGAAGATGCGATAGAGGACATACGCACACGCCTCACCAAACCCTCCGAGCTCGTACTGCCCGATGGAAGCAAGGGCGAGCCGGTGAAGCCGGAGCTCACGGATGAATTTGTGAAAACGCTGGGGCCCTTCACGGATGTGGCTGACTTCCGTACAAAGATCACCGAACACGTCACGGCAGACAAGCGCCAAAAAGCTCATGAAAAGCGCCGCATCGAAATAGCCGATGCTCTGATCGCGAAGACCAAACTGACAGTGCCCGACCTCTTCATTGAGAGTGAGCTTGCGCAGATGGTGCGCGAATTTGAGGAAAACGTGACGCGCATGGGCCTCACCATGGAAGGGTATTTGGAACACGTGAAGAAGTCTGTCGAGGACATGCGCAAGGAATGGCGCGGCGATGCGGAAAAGAGAGCAAAGCTGCAGCTCATACTCGCCGCTATCGCGAAGGACGCGCACGTGCACCCGGACGAACATAGACTTGAGCGGGAAGTAGCCCACATCAAGGAACACTACTCCGAAGCCGACGAGGCATCGGTACGCGCGTACGTGAGCTTCATGATGCTTAATGAGGCGGTGTTTGAGATGTTGGAGGGGAAGAACGCGCATACACACGGCGACCACTCTCACACGCACGAAAAAGACACGGAGTGACCTGCCTTCGCCCGCGCCGTGACGGGCTACGGCAAGGCAAGCGCGGAGTAGCGCGGAAATCGGCCTGTAAAGTAAAAGGCCCGTCACCACTGGGTGGCCGGGCCTTGTTGCGGCACATGTGCCGATTCTGCTCCTTCCTTTTGTTCGGGATTACCTTGTGCCCGTGCTCCGGGAGCACGAGCGCGTGTGCCGCCAAGCAGCGATGCTTGGGGGCTTTCGGCTTCCTTCGCTTACCCATCGGTGTTCTCCTTTCAGGTTCCAATGTCTGACAATCTGCCAAGCGAAGCGCGCTCGGCACGGGTAAGGAGCGCGATGTCGCTCCAGTTCAGTGGGCGCCACATCCGACGCGCACGCATCTCCGCGTGGCTCTGCTTCCTGCACACCACCGCCCCTTGCGTGACCTCTTCAAGCCTGCGCGCCGCATTCATGGCGTCCGAGCGGCCTGGCCCTATCTGCCACACGTACACGACCGTTCGCCCGTCGCCTTTTCTCTTGCCGATGCGGGCAATGACGGCACTACAGTCGAGGTACCACACATGGTCATCCTCGTACACGCCGCGCACGGCGATAAAGCCGCCCCCGCAGACGCCTCGGAAGGCGCGCTTCAGCGGGAAGATCTGAAAGCCTCTCTCTGCAACACGCTTTTGAAGCTCTTGCAGAAGGCCTTCTCCAACAGCTGACATGGAATCCTCCGACCCGTCATTCCAGCCGCCATATAAGCACATCTTCACAAATATGTCAAAAGCTGCTACACTCCACACATACCCGGCAAATACTTTCACTATGGAACACCCTATCCAGAACACCCTTGTACCGATGGTCATTGAAAAGACCCAGTTCGGCGAGCGCGCATATGATATCTACTCGCGCCTTCTCAAAGAGCGCATCCTCTTCATTGGTGGTCCCATTGAGGACTACACGGCCAATCTCGTGGTTGCGCAGCTCCTCTTCTTGGCAGCAGAGGACCCGAAAAAAGACATCCAGCTCTACATAAACAGCCCCGGCGGCTCGGTGAGCGCGGGTCTTGCGATACTCGACACCATGAACTTCGTAAAGCCGGCTGTGTCCACGGTGTGCGTGGGTCTTGCGGCTTCCATGGCCTCCGTCATTCTCGCCTCGGGTGCAAAGGGCAAGCGCTACGCGCTCCCCAACAGCGAGGTGATGATCCACCAGCCGTGGGGCGGTGTGCAGGGCCAAGCGGCGGATATTGAAATAACCGCACGGCACATACTCGCCACCCGCGACCGGCTCAACAAGATACTCGCAAAGACGACCGGCCAGCCGCTCGAAAAAATTGAGAAGGATGTGGACCGCGACTTCTTCATGACCGCAGAAGAATCAAAGAAGTACGGCGTAGTGGATGCGGTATATAAAGCGGCGTAGCGTCTGTTTCTTTTGTCCATAAAGGAGACCCCACCCGAAGTATCGAGTGGGGCTTCTCGTTAGCCGGCTCTGAGCGCCTTCACCTCCTTGAGGAATGCGACGCGTATTGCGTCTACGTCGTCCTCAGTGGCGCACGATTGCTGAGCACTATGTGCGTACTTGAGCACCAGCTCTTGAATCCGGCGCGCCTGTACACCTATCTCGCCGTCACCATCGCAGTATGACGCTTCCTGTGCTTCAGCAAAGATGGCGGTGAATCTCAGCCGGAGTTCTCTTGATGACACTTTGGACTCCAACGCACCGATGCTTTCCCACGCCATCGCAAGATCGTCTTCAGCAGTAATTTGCTGAGTTACATCTGTGAGGCACTCGGTCGGCAGCGGCTGCGCAAGCTGCTCTGCAAGCATCTCATTGTACATTTTGGAGATATCCCGCAAGCTTGCGCGCCCTTCATCGGTCAAACGATACCGCCCACGGTCCTCTTCGTCGATGACCAGCATGCCGCAAATGCTTGCCTCTGCCATCATTCGCGCAATATGCAGCTGCGAGCAACCGGTCGCACCGCACACATCGTCGATGCTAAACGATTGATCTGCGCCACACTTCGCGATTGCACGCAGAATCCTGAGTTTCTCTAGGCTGCGCCTCGCCTCTTCTACATACTGCACCGCGTTCATCTTAGAACCTCCTGCGGGATGTGTCTGAACCTTTCCCGTCTTTCTTGACGGCCATTTGCACTATACATTCTCATATGAAATATGTCAAGATGAGGTGCTCGCACGTGCGATGACATACACCCCCAAGCCACTGCACGTCATAGTGCCCTGCGATGCAAGACATGGCAATGAGAATTGACACATAGGATGATTCTGTGGCATAGACACGGGCGTTCATCTTTGCTA
>CAYWMQ010000063.1:0-3951 GCA_964459635.1 uncultured Candidatus Saccharibacteria bacterium
ACGGCCCATGGCCGGGCCGTGCGACCCAAGAGCTCCACCATCGCTAAAATTTCATTATGGCTCCTGCTCGGTACGCTTGGGCGAGCGCTGACGCATCCACAGAGTGCTGCGCGTGTTCGTTCTACGAGAGCGCTCATTTTCTTCGCGTGCGATGTATGCCTGAATTTTCTGCTCCTCTCTTGCACGCTCATACTCACTTTCACGCTCATATCGCACATCCAGTATGTACGACACGAGGGCGACAACCTCCGCATCAGCGTTGCGTGTGATATCGGTCAAAGCTGCGTGTGCAGTGGCAAAAGTCATAGGAGATGCATGAGTACGGGTACTATACGTACACGAGCTCATGTTGTGACCATCAGTATACGACACCTACGTGTGTCCTGTATGAAGAAATGCGCGAAAAAAGGGCACTTATCCCCAAGATGAGCGTACTGCTGTGCTTGGTGGAGGCTTCCGCAAATCTATATACTTAGGCCCATGACAAAACAAGCCCCCACCTTCAGTGCCACCTTACCTTTTTCCTCGCCTGCTTCAGTGGGCGCGGACCCGTCCGGCCTCGTCGTGCCCGGGCCCGGCCGCACGCTGCACTACCTAGGCGGTGTATCGCATCAGCAAAACGAGCGCTTGTTTGAGGAAGTAAAAACGCTGCTGCGCAGAGACCCTGCAGCGGAGATAGCCCTCACGGTGAGCTCGCCGGGCGGCCCCACCGGGGTCGGGATGTGCTTCTTCGATACCATGCGCTTCATCCTGCGTCCCCGCCTTGTCACGCTCGGCACCGGCGACGTAGACAGCTCAGGCCTCATCGTGTTCCTTTCCGGTACGCGACGCTACATAAGTGTACGCACCACGGTGCTGCTGCACCTTGCGGGACGTCGTTTTGACTCAAGCTGTCGCTTCACCGCACAAGAGCTCCTGGTGATGGCTGAGGAAGACAAGCACAAGGACGAGCAGTACGCGGCGCTCGTGGCGGCGCATGCGCCAACACTCACAAAAGAAGATGTGCTTGACCTTATGAAACGCGAGACCATTCTCACCCCTCACGAAATGGTCGCGCTCGGGCTTGCCCATGGTTTTATCGCCTAATGGAGCCGTGAGCGCAACCTTAATCGTCCCTTAATGTGCGGCACGTATACTTTTGGTATACGGTCGATTTTACCAGCCACCACTAAACAAACCCCCACTCAACTATGAAGTCCAATTCTTCAAGTTCTAACAGAGGGTTTGCCGCAATGAACAAGGACCGTCAGCGCGAGATCGCAAGCGCCGGCGGAAAAGCAGCCCATGAAAAAGGGACTGCGCACGAGTTCACTTCTGAAGAGGCTCGTAAGGCCGGACAGAAGGGCGGCAGGGCGGCCCACGAGAAAGGCACTGCGCACGAGTTCACTTCTGAAGAGGCGCGCGAAGCCGGACGTGCAGGTGGCCGAGCGCGTAGCTCCTAACCACTAGCCGCACCCCGGCTCACCACAGAGCACGCCCGCGTGCTCTGTGGGTTACGCCACGAACTGCAATCCCTACCCCGGGCCTGTTGTTACGTAGCTTGCTACGTAACAGTGTGTAGTGTTCGTGGGCTGGCACTAGTGCAAGGACGAGTACATGTATATACATGTATATGCCATACTGTGTCTCGCTCTGCTCTGCGCGCACGCGAGCTACCGACCGTGCTATCAAGAAGTATTGTCGCCGGCCTTCTTTGGCAGCTTTGATCGTTTGGTAGCTGCGAGCTCCCGCAGTTGCCGCTCTTTCATTGAACCGTACATCTCTTTAGCGGCCCCGCGAAGGCTATGCGCCGAACGCTCGCCACGCTTTGCCGAGAGTGCCGCGCCTGCTGCTTGCTGTTGTTTTTTTGAACGTGCCGCCATACCTACATGTCATCTGGAGTTATGCGCAGAGATAGCGTTAGCCGGAGAAATACACAAAAGCGCCATATAGGAGCGCCGCAACTGTAAAAATGAAAAACAGTCCACCAACGTTACGCATCTCACAAGTATACGTATGGCTCGTGACTGTCGCGTGAAAGGCGGAGGCGATCCTCCGCACGCTATCCATCGCGGCGCATTTCTTTGGAAAATGACACGAACTCATCAAAGGAGCCGAGCAAGAGCTTGAAGGGAGTTTCAAGAACAAAATCCATGAACATGACAAAAATATTTACCGACGAAAGCCTTGTGGATATCCAACGGCCTGTGCGCGTTACCGGAAGGAAGAGCAAGTAGGACAGCACGCCCAGCGAAGAATCCGCTCCTGTGTCATACGTCCACGCACGGGCACGGTAGCGTATGCGCAGCCCGAAGTAGCTCACCACCACAAGGAAGAAAAGGAAGAGTGCCATGCTGGCCATATTGAAGGACAGTGCGGCAAGTATGGAGAGTATGCCGCCAAAGGTGATAATGCAGAGAATAAGGTAGAACAAGCCGAACCCGGTGAAGGAGAAGGTACTGAGCGTTTCGGTCCGCACATACACAGGGCGAGGACGCTCACCGGTGACAAAACGCTCAAAGCCCGCAATGAGCGCTTCTGTGTTGCGCGGCCCTGGCATGCGGATGGTTTTGACCATGAGCATAAGGAGCATGGGGAAGAAGGCCATGTTTATGACAAGCGAGAGCATGTTCACATGGTTGAGCACATAGAGCTCATACGGCAGCTCTATGGCAAGCCCAATGACGACCTTGGTGATGAGTATGTATAGTATCGACTGTGTACCGCTGCGCGAGATCTTTTTGCGCAGCTCAGGATACGCATGCTCCGCCATAGCGCGCACCCGCTCAGCCAAACGCTCGCGCTCACCAAAGAGCGCCTGGGCGTCATGCCCGTACGTACGCACCATATCCAGCATGAGTGCGGCGTACATCGCTTCATTATGGAGGCGCGACTCAATGCGCGATGGTATAGGCGAGCGCACCATTCGTTTTATATGCTCCTGGTGTCCATCGAAACGTTCTGCAATCGACACCAACGTGTCACGGTTCATTTCGCTCACGGCACTCCATTCGGGCTCAAGGAGGGTCCAAAGCGCAAAGGCGAGCGCCTCCGGGGAATCCTTGAGGAGCGCGCGTCTGCAGGCGACATAGGTGTAGAGCTTGAATGATGCCTCACTGGTGTGCTCGTGCGGCTTGGGCTTCACATACTCGAGCACGGAGCGGTACGCGGCCTCGAACACCTGCTCGCGCCCGAACACGGGAAAGAGGTACCGCTCTATCTCAAGCGCGGCAAAGCTCGTGAGCGCCTTCGTGTTGCGCAGCCCGGCACTGCGGAGCGCATCGTACCGGTCGATGATAGCCTGCACATCGGGTATGACCTCTTCAGGCAAGACTTCATTGTCTATATAGCCGCTTTGAATAAGGTCCTTCAAGAGTTCGCGGGCCTGTGCCCCCTCTTGAACGATGAGGCCGAAACGCCGCAAGCCACGCTCGATAGCGCTCCTGCGTATTGCGTTCTCATCTTGATAGTCGACGGTGTAGCGAAGCTTCTCGTAGAGCGAGCCCGCGCGGCTCGTGATAGCGTTTACGCTGAGCCGCGGGCCTTCGTAGCGCGCCCATGCTGCACCCGCAGGAAGCTCACGGAGCGTAAGCAGCATGCGCGCTATATGTGCGGAAAGATTCCTCATGTGGCAACCCTCAGTACACACTACTCTACCAGAGCCGGGGCCGGGCGCACAGGCTCTCCAATGGGTATCCCCGCCCCGCGTGGGAAGAGCGGCCCGATGCCGTCTGCGCCCGTGCCCGCGAGGGAAAAAGGAAGTGAGCCTACTGTCCGCGGCCACGGCAGCGGAAGCGTGGCGCTCGTGGGTACTGCGCCAAACAGTACGTCTGCGACGCCTGCCCCCTCCGATCCCGGCAGCCATGCAACAGCCAGTGCATCCCATTCATCAATGTGGTCGGTGATAAAGAGTGGCCTTCCTGTCACAAGCACCACAACGAGCTCATCGCACGCGCCTCGCATGCGTTCGAG
>CAYWMQ010000064.1:0-3814 GCA_964459635.1 uncultured Candidatus Saccharibacteria bacterium
CTGCGCTGGACATACGCTCCACCACGCTATGGAGGAGAAGGTGCGCTTGAGGTTGAGTTGCCCTTTTGATGAAAAAGTTGCACCCCTCGCTTCTGGAGCGAGGGGTGTTTGTTGCGCTGTGTGTGCAATCTTGTATGGTGACTAGGCCTGTACAGTTTCGAGTGCGTACGCTACGAGCTGCGCACTTTCTGAAAAGCGATAGACGTCGGTCACCCCATCAAACTGTGTGTCAGACGCGGAAAGATACAGCACATCCATGCCTGCCGCTAGACCCGCATGTACATCTGCCGGCGCGTCACCAACCACGACACAGCGCCAGCGAGCTATCTGTGGGGCAATCATTTTGTGCGCCCGCAGAAACACGTCGGGATGTGGCTTGCCACGCGGACATTCGCGAGCTGAGACATAACGTGTACCGAAGTACCGACCAAAAGACGTGCCGTCTAAATCACACACGTATGTGGGGCCTGCCGTAAAACGCATGGCGAGACATGCTTCAATCCATGCGCGAGGTGAAGCGGACGCCACAGCGATGGGACAGAGCAGTGCGTCGAGCTCCCGCACAAACTCAAGCATACCCGGAAGCGGTAGGGGCGGGTCGCTTTCGACGAGCCGATATACCTTTTCCCACTTTAGGTCGACCATCGCTTGAGTATTCATGTGCGGCAGAAGCTCGGCAAACTGTATGCGATCAGATATCCCTGCATATCGTTCAGTAATTTCTTCCGGCGAAAGCAGCACGCCATGCTGCGTCAAGACCTCCGACTCCGCATATGCGTGAAGTCGCTGGCTATCCATCAGAGTGCCGTCTAAGTCAAAGATGAAAGCGCGTCGCCCTCTCTTGTGCATTACGTGCTCCTCCTGAAGTAGAGTACTTGCCCCAGTATCACGCCCACGAAGAGTATGCCGAGCACATTGGGCGCTATGATAAACAAGTCGGCTTTAACACACCCATACCACACCCATGAAACAAACGTGGCGAACCACAGGATGCACATAGGTGGCGACAAGTCTTCCGCTGAGCGTTTGCGATTGATTTTAATGATTTGCATCGGCAGCCCTATAAGCATGAACACCAACGTCACGAGCATGGCTATTAGGCCGACATGTTCTTCCACTTCAGTCTCCTTGCCTGATCCGCCCGTACTATAGCACAGCGCTATCCTCAGCGCTATAACCTGAACGTACACTGTTTGGTATACTGGACATCAATGAGTTTGATGTCAAAAACATGCGTTGCGTGCGAGGGCGGCATGCCGCCGCTTACGGCACAAGAAGCGGCTGCGCTTTCGCGGGAAATCCCCTGCTGGTCCTTGGACGCCAAAACACTGACACGTGCGTATCGTTTCAAAAACTTCAGCGAGGCGATGCGCTTCGTGAACAGGGTGGCCGAGCTTGCCGAAGCGGAGGGACATCATCCTGACATTGCCATTTCGTACAGTAACGTCACGCTCACGCTCACGACACACGCGATAGTCGGCCTTTCGGAAAACGACTTCATTCTGGCTGCAAAGATAGATGCACAAGAAAGCAACAGCTGATATATGAAGGAGCGTGCAGAAGTGTTTCACGAGATGACTGGAGCGTACGCGAGTGCACTTGAAGCACTTGAAGCCGAAGGTCTGGCGCTGAATAGTGAGACGCTTACCGAACCGGATATAGCTGCGCTCGTGGAGCACTATGCCGCACTCACGCGGGTACCACGACAGACACAAGAGACAATATTGCGGATGGAAGATGCGAAACGCCGCATCAATGCAGAGCTTAATGAGGAACTATCAGCGATACGCGAAGGGAAGCGCGGCCCGCATGTGGAAAAAGGAGCAGTCCGTGTTGTTACCGATTCAAATGGAGGGTTTATCGCGCAGCATGGACATACAGAACTGCACCTTACGGAAGGTGATCTCCTCACCAACGGTGAGTGGGGCATATCGTATGAACTGGACCCGGCTCACGTGCCGGCGCGAGTGCGTGAAGCATATGCAGTTGAGTGTGCGAAAAGAAAGGCAAGAGAGCTTGTAGACCGTCAAATACTCACGCTTGAGAATGCGCGTGCTCCAAAAAGGTCTGAAAGCTCAGAGTGGAAGGGCAATGTTTGGCAACGCCTCGCCGCGGCAAACGCTGAAAAAACTCCTGGCCGCATCGCAGAGCGCATGGTGCGCACGTATCTGAAAAAAGCGTCCATCGATCTCCACCTTCCATACAAAATACTTGAGTCGGATCTCTACCAAGACTGCCTCGATAAGATAGACTTCATAGTACACGTCACCGACACAGGACATACACGAGGGGTGGAGGTGCAAGAAGGTGAAAAAAAGGAGCGCGACATTGTCGTGCAGTTTACGATAAATACCGCCAAGGTCGCGCACGAAAAGGAGCGCGAGATACAGAGTGCATCTCTACGTGAGCGCCTTCACGCACAAGGACTGGATGACGCTATAGTGGTGCGCGTACCAATGGAACGCGTAACTGATGATTATATCCACTGGAACGATACCAAGCATCCGTTAGGACCCACGGCCTACTGGACAAACAAAGAACGTCTCGAGGTACTTACTGCGGTACTCCAAAACATACTTGACGATGAAGAGCTAGAGCGCGCATCCGCACTCCTGCCACGCAACGCGCCATGAGCTCCACACCGCAGTTTATCCTTGCATCCGCCTCACCGCGGCGGGCCGACCTCTTACGACAAGCCGGGTATGAGTTTGAAATACAGACCGGCCCCGTGGACGAGCGCGCCATAGGGGCTGAGACGCCCGAATCGCTTGCGGAGGCACTCGCGTGGGCAAAAGCTGAGGCAGTGGCAGTAGAGCTGCCGGACGCGCTCGTGTTGGGTGCTGACACACTGGGGTATATAGATGGTGAGTACCTGCACAAGCCCGCGTCAAAAGAAGCCGCGCGTACAATGCTCCTCTCCTTGCGCGGCCGTACGCACCGCATCATCACCGGCTACGCGCTCTTGGGAAAAAACCGCGACGTACGCATTGCGGGGCACGTGGAGTCACAGGTACGCTTTCGTGCTTTCTCTGACGACGAGCTTGAGGTGTACCTCAACACCGACGAGCCGTACGACAAAGCGGGCGGGTACGGCATACAGGGGAAGGGCGGGGCATTCGTAGATGAACTGGTAGGGGACTACACGAACGTAGTGGGCCTTCCGATGGACGCCGTCAAGTCTGCGCTTGCCCGCGCGGGAATAGCACCGCGCAGCATCCGTGCAGTGCTCTTTGATGCAGACGGCACACTAGTCGACACTACCGACCTTATCGTACTCGGCTATATGGAGACACTGCGGTCGAACGGATACGGTGAGTACGCACAGCGTGAACGCGTCATGCGCTCGCTTGGTGGTCCGGTAGCGCACACACTGTCTCGCATACTTGACCTTCCTCCTCATGACCCGCGCATTGCGCAGCTTGTTTTGGCACATGACCATGTACAGGACGCGCATCCCGAATGGATACGAGCATACCCCGGTGCGGCGGACCTGCTCGGGACCCTGCGCGCAGGCGGCCTCAAGATTGGCCTGTGCACGAGCGGCAGCCGCTACCACGTAAGGCGCAACTTTACTGCCGTGGGCATAGATCCGGACACCACATTCGACACTATCGTATGTGCTGACGATGACTTGCCGCACAAGCCGGAGCCGCACACGTTGATTGAAGCATGTGCGCGACTTGGGGTAGAGCCGCACGAAGCTGTATATGTAGGAGACCATCATGTGGATATGCTAGCCGCGCACGCGGCGGCAGTGAGTCTTTCTATAGGCATGAGCCATGGACTGGCTCGGGACGACGAGCTTACACGCGCA
>CAYWMQ010000065.1:0-3661 GCA_964459635.1 uncultured Candidatus Saccharibacteria bacterium
AGGAGGCCCAGATGGGTACTGTCGTATTCGAGTTCACGCTGTGGGGCCTCACCTGCTCCCTCACGTGGGCGCAATTGGCCATCGTGCCAATCTGTGTCTACGTTTATGCCCGCTTTGGGCAGATGATTCGAGGCGGGATTCGCCCTCCGCTCGTCTCGTGGGCCCTTTGGGGCATCATGGACGGGCTCGCGTTCGGCGTTCAGTTGGACGCTGGCATCTTCAGCATCCTGCTCGCATGCTTTACGGTGGGCGTGGCGTACGTCTGCTACGAACTCATTCGTGCTCGTTCGTTCGGGTGGGAATGGTTCGATGTCGTGGTTGCCCTGTGCACGGCGGCAGCCGCGGCCGTGTGGCTGCAGAGTGGCGACCCGCACCTTGGCCTGATCGCGATGCTGAGCGCGCTCACCATCGCGGCCATGCCTTACTGGTGGAAGGTGGTCATGGGAAAGGAGGATGACATTGTCGTCTGGTCGTGTCTACTCGTCACTAGCGTTCTCACGTACGCTGGCGGCGAACAGCTGATCGGCGTGGTCTTCGGCCTGACTCAGGCTGCTTTCATCCTCCCGCTTGCGGGGTGGATGCTGGCCCGCAGGCACGGCCTTGCCCAGGCCTAACTGGTTACCGCCCTGGTCCTCACCGACCGGGGCGGCTTATTTTTACTTTTGATTCACATGGCGTTTCAAAGCGTCCGCTATCTAAAAGCAGTGCCTCATTTTCTTGTACGGAAACTCCGCCTCCCAGAGTATATCAGTACGTCGACACTGCCACGTTCTGTAATGCTTCTTTCTTGTCTCTTGTCTCCTATCTTTTGTCCCGTCGTCTCTCTTGTTTCTTGTCTTTGGTCTTTTGTCTCGTCAGTTTCCAATATCCCAGTATCTTATATCCAAATATCTTCTATCTCGTCGTCCCCATACGCATTCCCATTCCCATCCCCACGTATGCTATGCTGTCCCGCATGAGCACGTTTGCGGGTCCAACCATTGCAGCCATACTGCTCCTCGGTGCCGTCTACGCTTGGGGTGGCTTGGGGGCGCTATACATAGCACTCCTTCTCGTTGCCCTTGAGGTCACGCTGTCTTTTGACAACGCTGTCGTGAACGCGCGCGTTCTCATGCGCATGAACGAGGTGTGGCGCAGGCGTTTTCTCACGTGGGGTATCCTGCTTGCGGTCTTCGGTACACGCTTTGTACTACCTATTCTCATCGTGAGTGCGAGCGTTTTGATTGGCCCCATTGCGGTCTTTAAGCTTGCGCTGTATGAACCCGCACAATACGGTCAGCTCCTCCACGGTGCACGCACAGCTATAGGTGCGTTTGGCGGGACGTTCCTTCTTATGGTGTCGCTGAAGTACTTCTTCAATACGGCTAAGGACGTGCACTGGATACATGTAATAGAGCGCCACCTCGTACGTTGGGGCCGCATTGAAGCTCTGGAAATAGCCCTTGCCTTGTTTCTGTTACTCGTCGTCTCGCATGTACTTCATGACGGCGCGGGTACTGTTTTAACTGCGGGCATTGTGGGTATAGTACTCTTTATCCTCATGGAAGGTATCACGAGCTCATTCTCCATAGAGTCAGCGACTGAGCGTGTGGGACTTACTCTCTTTCTCTATCTGAACGTGCTTGATTCCGCATTTTCCCTTGATGGTGTGGTGGGTGCCTTCGCCATTAGCAATCAGCTGCCTGTGATCATCGTTGGCCTTGGCATAGGCGCATACTTTGTGAGGTCTATGACCGTCTACCTTGTGCGTAAAAAATCGCTCGAGTCGCTCATCTATCTCGAGCATGGTGCGCACTGGGCCATACTGGGCCTTGCTATAAGCATGCTCCTAGGCCTCCTTTGGCACGTCCCTGAGCTCATAACGGGCCTTATCGGGCTCGTGTTCGTCGGCGCTGCGTACGTGTCGTCGGTGCGGGCGCGGGCGTAAACAGAACGACTTTGCAACACACCTTTCTCATGTCCTAATATAAGGGGTTAAACCCCTTTTATTAGGACATGAGAAATAAAAAAGCGCCACGGGGTGAACCATGGCGCTCTAGCTTCGAACAATAAGAATAAGTGCTTCTTGTTGGTCGGCGTTACCGAGCCGCCCACATCTTCTTGATGAACGGGATGCACAAGGGGAGCGTGTACCCCATTGCGCACATCACGTACCGCTGTCTGACGAGCCTGTCGCTATCTGGGTGCATCGCGGCCATGCCGTACCAAAGGTGGATTAGTGCTCCAGCAATAGCCCAGCCAAGCACCGTCATCCAGCCATACTGCATTGTTGCATCAGGCGACGCAACAGTGATGCTTGGCCACAGAATGCATGCAAGGCCAAACCAAAGCAGCCATACTACCATCACCAGTCCACCCGCAAACGGGACAGTGTGGTCAAAGACACTGAGCCAATCAATCTTTTCAGTCTTCATCGCGTTTTCTCCTTAGATGCCGTGACTGCGCGACGCACTTGGCGGAGGCGGCTGGGGCAATGGCTTGGCGTCAAAACTGTAGCCGCTGGGTTCGTTTAGACGGTCAGCAAAGAAGAATGAGTACACATACACCTGACGCTTAACGCCCTGACGATCTGTGACGTCAAACGCGGCGTCGCTGTATGAGGTTATGATCGCCACTTCCCGCTTCTGGACTCGCTCGCACAGCGGAAATCCGTTAGCAGTGACTTTCTTTGCAAGAGTCTCAAACTCTGCTTTTACGGCGTCCCAGCCATCCAAGCTCCACGTCTCTGCGAGATGCATGATCGCTTCCTCAGTTCGGCAATATGGGGTTCCGGTAGCTAACTCGGCTTCATACCCCCGATGCTGCTCCTGAGCGAAGGTCGCGTTCCATCCTAACAGTGCGAATATAGCAGCACATGCGAAAGCGGCTTTTCGAACAACAGGGCCCATTACTTACACCTTTTCCTCAGTGGGTCTAATAACGCTATAGCAATTTTTGGTAATTCACGCAAGCTGGTGTACTCTAAAGCCCATATGCGACGCAATATAGTGCACCCGGGGGCGGACGAGCTCACGTATGAGATACGCGAGATCGTGGGCGTAGGCGAGAAGCTCAAGAGCATGGGCGTGCCCCTCTATTGGGAGAACATCGGCGACCCCATCGCAAAGGGCCGTACCATGCCGCAGTGGATCAAGGACATCGTGTCCGACCTCGTGGCGCACGACGACTCAAGCTGGGGCTACTCGCCGACCAAAGGTGTACTCGCAACGCGGCAGTACCTGGCCGACGCACGCAACAAAGAGGGCGGCGCACAGATCACACCAGACGACATTCTTTTCTTCAACGGCCTTGGTGATGCCATACAGACAAGCTTTTTCTACCTCCACCCTTCCGCGCGCGTTTTGGGCCCGAACCCCGCCTACCCCACCCACTCCAGTGCGGAAGCGGCGCACGCGAAGAGCGACCACCTGACGTACGACCTTCTGCCGGAAAAGGGCTGGCTTCCCGACCTTGAGGACATGCGCAATAAGGTGAAGTACAACCCGAACGTGGCGGGCATCCTCATTATCAACCCCGACAACCCGACCGGTACCGTCTATCCGCGCGACGTGCTCGAGGGTATCGTGGCCATTGCACGCGAGTTCGGGCTTTTTGTGATGAGCGACGAGATATACGCGAACATCACCTACAACGGCAACCCGATGGTGCCGCTCTCGCAGGT
>CAYWMQ010000066.1:0-3452 GCA_964459635.1 uncultured Candidatus Saccharibacteria bacterium
ATACACAAAACACCGGTCGCAGTGGAAGAGGTGGTATACGAGCCGGTGCACACGTTCGAGACCTTTGGGCTCGCACGTGAGCTTGCGGCGCGTGTCATTGCACGCGGCCATACGCGGCCTACCCCCATACAGGACCAGATCATTCCACGCATCTTGGAAGGACACGATGTTATCGGCCTGGCGGAAACAGGCACGGGTAAAACCGCCGCCTTCCTTTTGCCGCTCATACACAAAACACTGCGCGAGCCGCGCCGCCAGACGCTCATCATGGCGCCGACGCGCGAGCTTGCCACACAGATCAACGAGGAGCTGCGTGCGCTTTCCCACGGTATGCGCATCTTTTCGGTGGTGTGCGTGGGTGGGGTCAACATCAACCCGCAGATACACGCGCTACGGAGGCGCAACCACTTCGTGATAGGTACGCCGGGGCGACTTCTCGACCTTATGCGACAGAAGCACTACGACCTGCGCGACGTGACAACGGTAGTCTTGGATGAGGCGGACCGTATGCTCGACATGGGTTTCATCAACGATATGAGGACCATCCTCGGCGCTACGCCGAAGAGCAGGGAAACGCTCTTTTTCTCCGCTACGATGCCCGTTGAGGCGCGTCGTCTTGTCAACGACTTTTTGCGCGACCCGGTGGAGGTGTCCGTGAAGAAGCAGGACGTGACAAAAGCGGTAAAGCAGGACGTGATACCGTACGAGCACGCGAGCAAGTACGAGACGCTCGTGAGTCTTCTCAGAGAGCCGTACTGCAAGCGCGTACTCATTTTTGGTGCGATGAAACACAGCGTGGAGCGGCTTGCTAAGCAGCTCAACACCTCCGGCATACGTGCGGAGTCTATCCATGGCAACAAAAACCACAGCCAGCGGCAGCGGGCGCTTGAGCGCTTTAAGCGCGGGGAAGCGCAGGTGCTTGTTGCGACGGACGTGGCAGCGCGCGGCATTCATGTGGACGACGTGACGCACGTGGTAAACTACGACCTGCCGAACACGTTTGAGGACTACGTACACCGCATCGGCCGTACGGGCCGCGGCACCAAGCGGGGCATAGCGCTCACATTCGTGCCCGTAGGTGCCTAGTGCTTCCGCGGTAGTCAAGAACCGATGCGTGGGCGCATACGGTATACTTGACGTACATGACCCCGCGAACACACGCATCTACGGCCTTTCGCTACATTGAGGACATTGCGCCTCCGCTGCCCCCCGACATATATGCATGCGGGCCCGGCGATGTACACCTCGGCTCCGAAAACAGAGTTCAAGCGCTCTCGGAGCTTATGGCGCCTCTGCGGCCGGAGCTGCTCGTATTTAACGGTGACCTCTTTGACTCCGCACGACTGGACAGACTGTCCGGCGAGGATATCGCATTTCTCGACCTGGTGGGTGACATGCGCGTGCGAGGTACGCGCGTACTGCATATCGCGGGTAACCATGACCGCCTTTTGGCAGATGTTTGCCGGCACTGGCCCTTTGAGCATGCAGCGTGGGACGTGCGCGAGGAGTACGTGCTCGACCACCTGGGCACACGCTACCTATTCGTACACGGAGATCGCTATGTGAAATGGCCCAAGCTCTGGCACGCTACGAGCCGCTATGGTGGTACGTTGAGTTACTATTTGCGAAGGCTCGAGTCAGAGAAAAAGGGGTTGAGCGTGCAGGTGAAGCGAGCGAGCCAGCTCATTCTGCGCATGTCGGACGACGTGGCGCGCGGCAGTGTGGCGCGAGCGCGGGAGCTCCATGCCGATGTGGCTGTAGCCGGGCACTCGCACCTCGCGGTAGAGGAAGTGCGTGAAGACTTGCGCTATGTAAATGTGGGCTCTTTTGTGGACAGACAAAGCGGCTTCTTCACTATAGACACAAAAGGGGTGCTTCGACTCCATATCGTGATCACGCGCAAGCGCCCGCAGCGTGAAGTCTAGCGCACGCCAAGCGTCTTCGTTACTCGTACGCGGCACTATCCGCCCGACGTTCCAGCGTGTCTTCTCCAGGAGCATAGCTCTCTCTGCGTGCTTCCTTGACACTTTTCCACACCCGTAGCTTGTTCATGTAAGTCCGCGTGCTACCGTTTGAGTATTACCTTCTCACTCCTCCATATATATGCGAGAGTTCTTTTCCGCAGTGCAGGCTTTCTGTGCCCCACTGCGCCACGCAGCAGCCCTCGCGGTACTGTCCGTACTGTTCGGTTTGGGCTCGGCACCGTACGTGCACGCACAAGACGTACTCGCGAGCGACGTATACGCGCTCCCTCTGCCCGCCGGCACGTACGGCATACGCGATCTTGCGACCGGTCCCGACGGCACCGTGTGGGTGACCTTTGTCTCCGGCAAGCACATTGGAAAGGTCACGTCCGATGGCGTGATACAAATCTACCCCTTGCCCGCATCACTCTGGGGTGGCGGCTCCATTGCGGTGGGTTCCGACGGACTTCCGCGCTTTCTCGCCGGGGGCAGCATAGACGGTGTGACGGTACCGCCCGCGGTGGGTACGCTCCGTACGGACGGCAGTACGGACACATACGTTCTCCTTGGCTACGAGCCCTACGTATCCACTTACAGCGACCTTGCGGTCGGCGCGGACAGTGCGCTTTGGCTCAACCTCTTTAACACCGCCGACACGGATGGTCACAGCGGCATACGCAAGATCACACCCGACGGCACGGCATTCGACTACATCGTGTCTGAAGGTACGGGCGGTCCGAACCACCTTGCGCTCGGCCAAAACAACTCTCTCTGGTTTACCGAGTGGTATGACAATGGCACCTGGAGTGGTGTGGTGGGGCGCATCGGACGTATCAGTACGGATGGCACGCTCACGCAGTATGAGCCGCCTTTACTCCAGGCGCAGAGCGACCTGGCGCGCGGAGAAACCTGTGGCATTACGAAAGCGCTCGGCTCGTCCCTTTGGTTTACGCAATGCTCTCAGTACGCGTGGTCTGTCTCGAACATCACCGATACCGGGTCTGTCACCACCTACCGCGACGGTATTACGGGCAAGCCGAGGAAGCCCGTGACCGCTCCAAATGGCTCGGTGTGGTTTGCGGTCGGCCCGGACTACGATCGCCTTGGCCGTATGGACCCAAGCGGTACCTACAGTGAGTACGATGTGGCCGAGCGCGTGTGCTCGGACATGGCGTTCGATACGCAAGGCAAGCTCTGGTACGGCGCATGCTCCGCCGCCATCGTGCGTGTGGACCCGACACAGACAGTTGTGAATCATCCCCCCGTCCTTACACTCCTCGGCGACAACCTTATGACGGTCATACAGGACGCTGTTTTCGAAGACCCGGGCGCCTCCGCATACGACGAGGAAGACGGCGACCTCACGAGCCACGTTGTCCGATCACCCGCGAGTGTCGACACGAGCGTACCTGGCACAACGACGGTCACCTACTCGGTGACAGACTCGGCGGGGCTTGCTGCGGCACCTGTCTCGCGGAGGGTAGTGGT
>CAYWMQ010000067.1:0-3285 GCA_964459635.1 uncultured Candidatus Saccharibacteria bacterium
GGGGAGCATACGCGTGTGCTCAGCACATACCGGTGCAGAAGCCACCTAACAGGTGAGGTAGTGGCGCAACGCAAAAGCCCGCACAAATGGTGCAGGCGCGCTTTTGAAATTACATCAACAGACCCCTTATATTGTGCAGTGAGTTAGAGCTAGAGTTGGCGACCCTCCTCCGCGCAGACTTCTTTTACTAGCCCATAGGCTACGCGGAGTTCTGCCAAAGCCTTCTCTGGAGTATCGCCAAAGGCCGAGATATTTGGATGATCTTTTACGATAGCCAACCAGTCGCCTTCATCGTCAAAGCGCAGCAGAATTTCGTGCCCGTCGAAAGGCTCTGCCATTCTTTGGCTCCTCTACAGATACGCCTAGACTTTAGCGTACTGCTTCTGTGACATCCTGTCAAGTTGGTTGCGCGCTCTACTCCAACTCCACCGTTGCTGGCGGCTTGGGGGTTTCGTCGAAAAACACTCGCACGATACCTGGGTGCTAGGTTAACACGCGCGTGAGTTCGGCTCATATCTTTGTCTTTGCGGGCGAAAGTACCGCGCTCCGCACCCCAAGCTCGCGCAGGGTGCGCGCAATGACGAGGGTGTACTGACTCCCGAGGTCTATGATGAGCACGCGCGGCTCTTGCATACGGGGAGTATAGCATGCGGTATACCGTACGAGGTAACGACACGCACGTGCTGCCAAGCGCTTCGCGCGGGCCGCACCGCACTCTCCGAAACAGACACGCGGGCTGCATTGCTGCAGCCCGCTTCGCCTTAGTACGCCATGATCCCGATGCGCGTTTCGTAGCGCGCGAGCTCAGGGGTGCGCCTACCGCCTTGTAGAGCGGTACCCCAAACTCGTGCCACCGAACGTTGCTAAAACCGCCCTCCTGGAGCGCGGCGTTCACGGTGTCGCGGCTCCAGTGCCGAAAGACGAACGAAACCGTGTCGACACCGTCGGCGTTCTGAAGGGTCAGGCGAACCTGGGCCCCATCCTGCATTTCCGCGTCAAGCCATTCGAAGCGCTCCTGTTTCTTTGGATGGTGCAGCACCGGGTACTCCGGGTGCTCGGTCACCGCGATGAATGGAGCTCCTTCGCGCAGATTGAGGTGCGCCATGCGTGCCATGCCGACAAGGTCTGCGTATGTCTCTGCATAGTTGAGCAGGTACACCGCCGTCACGATGTCGAAATGCGTCGAGGGCATGAGTTCCGGAAAGTACCGGGAAACCGCAGGTACCGCCACGCGACAGTCGTGTACCGCGAAACGGCACTGAATGCCGAGCGTCGAGCGCAGCCGCCGCGCCCGCGCAATGTCAATCATTTCCCGCGAGGCGTCAAGCCCGTATACCGAGGCACCCTCGTCCGCGAGGAACTTTGCTGAGTCTCCGGCCCCAGCCGCAAGGTCGAGCACGAGCTTACGCGCCCACGTGGGCATCATGGCCACGAGCCATTCATACGCAACCCTCGAGAGCGGGTTTAGCAGGCGGCCGCTGTTCGCGTACGCCCGCGCTATCCTTTCGTATTGCGGCACGCATTCCTCCTGTTCGTGCTGCTGTTTTTGCTGTACCGACCCATGCTCAACTTTGTGGGTGGAGCACGGCACGAGAGCCACAGCGGTATGTGATGATGCGACCTACAGATAACCATCGAGCCGAAGCATGAGCACAAGAACAGCTGCGGTTGAGATGGATGCCCGTGCGGCGTAGAGTAGCGCGAGCCAGTCACGCTTTCGGACTGGATTGACTAAGCCCACCAAGCTTGCCAGAAATATAGTTACCCACGTACCATAGGGCTCAGTATTTTCTGTTGCGCCTCTCGCCAGGTACTCTACCAAAGGCGCGTACGCGACCACCAGCAGTACGTTGAACGCAACATTAGCCGCTCGCGGGTTTTTCGACACCATCCAGCCTGCCACGACCACCACCCAGAGGCCGAGGCACAGCAGATCAAACTCTCTGAAGCCCATGTTCCCACACACGAGCAGGAAGACCACAACTGCGCTGGTCGCCAACACATCGGCAGCGTTACAGACGTTGTTGCTCCAATGACGAGAACCCGGCGAGCGCATGTAGCTCAAAAACCCGGCCACAACGGTCGCCAGGAACATGACCCACGTTGCTAGGACGGTGTTCACACCGCCGACGTAGATCAGGTAACAGTACCAAATCACTGCGCTGCAACAGGCAGTGACCGTGGTAAGAGCAATAGCCATCTACGCCCTCCCCTATAGTCATTGATGTTCTTCACTCATATAAACACGTACCAGCTTGTTTGTCAAAAGCTGCAGTGCGTGCTATTAATGGGCAATGTCCCTCTCTATAGGTATCGTCGGCCTACCAAACGTGGGCAAGAGCACGCTTTTTAACGCACTAACCGAAAAGAGTGTGCCGGCGGAAAACTTCCCGTTTTGCACCATTGACCCGTCTGTGGGCGTGGTTGCCGTGCCTGACGGTCGCCTCGGCAGTCTCTCAGCGTTCAGTAACTCAAAAAAGACGATACCGGCGGCGGTCGAGTTCGTGGATATTGCCGGGCTTGTGCGAGGTGCTGCAGAAGGCGAAGGACTCGGCAACAAGTTCCTAGCGAACATTCGCGAAACCGATGCAATAGCCGAGGTAGTGCGACTGTTTGACGACACCAACGTGCTCCACGTGCACGGCGCGGTAGACCCCATGCGTGATATAGAGGTCATAAACCTAGAGCTTGTGCTCGCGGACCTTGAGACTGTCACCAAGCGGCTAGCCGGAGTGGAGCGCGATGCGAAGCGCGGCGACAAAGATGCGCTCGCGGAAAAAGCGGTGCTTGAGCAGGCTCAGCCAATACTGGAAGCAGGCAGGCTCTTAAGACCTGAGCTCGATCTCACCAAAGCGGCTGACGCGGAGCGCGCGGCACTTTCACGGCTCAACCTGCTCACCATGAAGCCGATACTCTACGTACTGAATAAAAAGGCGGGAGGCTTCAACCTTGACGAGCAGAGCGATGAACGCTGGCACACCCTGAAAGCATTTCTGGATACCACAAACTCGTCGCACGTGTTCGTGGACGCAAACGTAGAAAGTGAGCTCCGTGAGCTTGGGGAGGACGACCGTCAGACCTTTCGCAACGAGTACGGTGTGGTGGACGACGGACTGAGCGACCTCATTCGCGGCGGGTACGAGATGCTAGGTCTCATTACGTATTTTACGACCGGTGAAGACGAAACGCGTGCGTGGACGGTACGCAGGGGCTCTACCGCACCCGAAGCGGGCACGGCCATACATACCGACTTCAAGACGAAGTTCATACGCGCCGAGGTGATAG
>CAYWMQ010000068.1:0-3241 GCA_964459635.1 uncultured Candidatus Saccharibacteria bacterium
GAGCGTCGGCTTTGGTTAGAGCGTTCCCTTCACACGGGAGAGGTCGGAGGTTCGAGTCCTGTATCACCCACAACGATCTACTCGCGCCAGCGCAGCGCTCGTGCGATGTCCGGACGCGCAAGGCGCGTACCACCATGTGGTGCATAAGTTCCCACCGCTTCGCATGTGCGGCTGTATACTGTAGACACGTATGGAACGTCCCGCACATCGTAGCAACGCGGACACTGTGACTGCGGTGGTTTTTGCGGGACTTATGCTTTTTGCATGGGTCGCCACCAGTTTTGTTGTCCCGGCGCTGGAGTTCTTTATTGCCGACGGCACCACGGTGGGGCCTACCTTCGCCGCATGGATACGAGGTATTCTCCTTGCGCTGTCCGTGATAGCAAGCGTAGCCGTATCGCTTCTCGTGAACTATCGTGTGACGGTGCAAAGCCGCGCACGCGGACTTGCGGAAGAAATGATGTCGGACCTCATGCTCTCGCGTGAACAGTTTCGCTTATTGTACGAGAGCAGCCCCATGCCTTACTTTTTATTGAACAATGACTGGCGCATTCACAATCCCAACAAGGCTGCGTTGCGTTTTTTCGGAGGCACCGAGGATGAAGTGGCCGATCAGGATTTCTTTGGCCTGCTTGCCGTAGAAGAGGGTGACACAAAGACTCTGCCGCTTCTCCGATCGAAGGTGGAGCGCAATATACCGATATCCCGCCAGGAGATCCAGGTGCGCACGCTCGCCGACACAACGCGCTGGGTACAGCTTTCCATTTTCATGCTTGAGAGCAAGCAGCCGCTCGGACACCAGCGCCTTGTGTCGCTTGTAGATATGACCGAAGCGAAAGAAATAGACCGCATCAAGACTGATTTCGTGTCGCTTGCGAGCCACCAGTTACGCACGCCGCTCACTGCAATTAAGTGGCATATCGACTTATTGCTCACGAGCAAAACAATAACGCTGCCCGAGGATATCAAGCAGTATTTGTTGAAGATATATCAGGGCAACCAGCGCATGATCGACCTGGTGTCGACACTTCTCAACGTGTCGCGCATTGAGATGGGCACGGTGCCTGTCGAGTTTAAGCACGTGAGCCTGGCAACACTGACACAGGACGTACTTGATGAAGTGGAGAAGCAGGCACAGGAGAAACAACTCAACATTGATGCGGACCTCGCGGGCGCTCGCGATGCGTATACCGATCCCAACCTCCTGCGTATCGCTATACAGAACTTGCTCACGAACGCTATCAGGTACACCAATGCGGGAGGCCGTATTTCAATATCCGTACAGAGCGGCGCTTCCGGCCACCAAATTTTGGTGGCTGACAGTGGCGTAGGCATACCCCCCGAAGCGTACGGGAAGCTGTTCTCCAAAATGTACCGAGCGGAGAATGCAAAGCGACTGGAGTCAAAAGGTACGGGCTTGGGCCTGTACATGACCAAGGCGTTTGTCGAGACTATCGGCGGTACCATAGACTTCACCAGCGCCATTGGCAAAGGCACGACCTTTACCATTCATTTGCCACTTGCGCCCACAAAACGCTAGTCCTGCGCTTCGTGCGCGGGTGCAAGGCAACGGGTACACAGGTACGCCTTTGTACCACTGGCACTGCAAAGAGCGCATGCTATACTTACTGGTGTTATTACTAGGGCTTGATCTCGCCATTTTCTATCATGGAAAACAAGAAGCTTTTGATCGTAGACGATGAGGAAGCACTGCTCGAGGTGCTCGCCACCAAGTTTAGGGATGAGGGTCTTACCGTTTTCACCGCACCGAATGGCAAGATCGGGCTTGAAACGGCACTCCGCGAGCATCCCGATCTTGTATTGCTTGACATAATGATGCCTGAAATGGATGGTTTTGAGGTAATGAAGCACTTGCATGAGGATGCATGGGGAAAGGATGTGCCTGTGATACTGCTCACCAACTCTTCGAGCTTCGAAACCATCAGCAAAGCCGTGGCTTCGGGCATGTCGGAGTTTATAGTCAAAACGGAGCTTAAACTTGAGGAGGTGGTGGAGCGTGTAAAGGCGCGGCTAGGGTAGGCGAGTAGGCAAGTAGCGAGTAACGGCGAGGCGCGAGTAAGAACGCCTAATGCTTATGACTTCACATGCAGCCATGTAAGTTGTAGACTTTGAGATGCGTCCGAATGCCACACCGTCTGCATCCCATATAACTGCCCCGGCGCCAGGCGGGGATTAACGTGTACGAACCCCGCATACGGAATCCGCATACGATTCAGGGCCACTAGCTCATCTGGTAGAACGCACCCATACTTGCCTCGCACCATCATACGTATTAAAAGGGCTCATAGCTCAGCTGGTAGAGCGCTCCCATGGCATGGGAGAGGTCAGGGGTTCGACTCCCCTTGAGTCCACTCGATGCGCCCCTCCCGGACGGAGGGGCTTACTCGTGGTAAACCACTCTCCTCCATATACAGGGCGCATCGAGTGTCCCGAGCGTAACGAAGTAAAGTCGAGGGGCTTACGCACAGTGCACGCACTCTTCACTTGCTTCGCTTGCGAAGCAGGGCCCTGTTAGCAATCGTTTTACCTGGTAGTTAGTCCTGCAAGCTACGCAGTGCGAGCACTGCTGCCGCTAAGGCTACGCAGTGCGAATACCCTTCGACTTCGCGCAACGAAGGAGAAGGACCCTGGGCGAATCCCGAGCATAGCGAGGGATGAGTCGAAGGCCTTTTCGACAAATATACTGCGCTACGCTCAGGGTAAGCTCTTGCTTTGCTAAGGCTGCGTGGCAACTCTTGTTACGTAGCATGCTACGTAACAAGAGTTGGGTGCGTACAAAACAAGGAAACCCCGGCGCGGACGCCGGGGGCTATATCATTTGTTCATGGATGGGGTTTCCCTGGACGATCGCTGCGCTAGCTCAACTTCCACCCAATTGTCGCCCGTGTGCAGAAGGGTGGGGGGTAGGAGTTCGCCGACACCTTCCTTGTGTGCGGCTCTTACGCGTACGCGCGTGTAGTCGCATGGATGTATCAGTGATATGTCGTGCCCATGCCTGAGCAGTAGGTCGCATATAGCAATCGGTGAAAGCCCTACTGCAACATTTTTAACGATGCGCTCATACAGTGATTCAATACCCTCTTCTGTGGTGCCGTCCTCCATGGCTGTCCTCGCGGTCTAGCTTGTGGAACTTTCTCTTTTTGTATGGTACGCCGCGCGGCTGAGCAGAACATGAAGACGAGCCCATGCAGTAAGCGCCGCGGTGCACAGCACCGCGGCG
>CAYWMQ010000069.1:0-3185 GCA_964459635.1 uncultured Candidatus Saccharibacteria bacterium
GGCTTTTGGGAGTTCCCAAAGGGGAAGATAGAGCAGGGGGAAACGCCGGAAGCGTGTGCACTGCGCGAGCTTGAGGAGGAGACGGGGCTCGTGGGGCAGCTCACGCCCGAAGAACCGCTTACGGTACGCTACACATACGAGCGAGACAACGTGCAGTACGACAAGCGCGTCTCACTTTTCTTTTGCCGCGTACCGGACGGCTCGCAGGTAACACTCCAAAAAAGTGAGGCTTCCGACCAGGTGTGGCTGCCGCTCGATATGCTCGTCGATCGTGCCACATACCTGGAGCTCAAGGAGGCGGCACGCAAGGTTGCGCAGGTGCTGGGGGCGGTTGACATGGTCGTTGTCGCAATATAGCCTAGCTGGAGGTGAAACGGGCCATAAGGTCCAAGGGCGAGAGGTGGTAATGGAAGAGACATGTGACTGGTGTGGAAAAAAATTCGTGGTAAAGGGCAATCCGCGAGCAGAATGGCGTAAGAAGGATATGGACGACACTATGACTTGTTCGGAGAAATGCCGTGAAGAGCACTTCGAGAGTTGGTGGCGGAGTGTAGATTACTTGCACGCCGGGTATTTCGAAGTCTGATTCCTCAGGTACCGCCTGGAAAGGGTGTCACTTTCGCGACACCCTTCTCTGTACGTGTTTGTTGACTTACATCTCGATGCGTGTGACTGCAGCTCTTTGTAACGGCTCACACTCCCTGCCAACCTTTCGGCGTAGCTGTCTTGCGAGAAGCCGAGCCGCGCGAGGTGAGTGAGACTGTGTGGCTTCCGCTTGAAGCGCTTGCCGAAAGGGCAGCGTACCCGGAGCTCAAGGAGGCGGCGCGCAGAGCTGCCAGCATGCTCGCAGATTGACTATACTAACAGAAAGTGATATAATACTTAATAGGGCCTGGAGCGCCCAAATCTCAAAGACAAGTCAGGACTCGGTATCAAACCGGAAAAGGAGCGACCACGTGATATTACCGGACACCGATGGTATAGAAGCCGTCATCCTTGGGGCAATCGAAAAAGTGGGAGGTCAGGCGAGTCTACGTCAGTTGCAGGCAGCAGTGGAAGCATGGCGGCCGGAAATCGGCTTTGGCGACGCCCGTTTTGGGTGGGCACTCAAAAAACTTGAAACGAGCGGGGAGGTGAAGAGAGTGGTGGTCCCGACTCGTCGCTCACTGGGCTGTCCATCGGGGAAGCTGATGTTGTACGAACGAGGGCAGGGCGGCGGCCGACGTATGCGAGTGGGCAGCGCGGCGACGGGCGCGGTGCCGGTGACTGTTAAGTCCTAGTAGTAGGGGGCGAGTGCGCAAGCATTCGCCCCTCTTCCGTGTGTGGGAGCACTTGGTTGTGTTCGAACAGGTCTGCACTCGCACCATGGGTTAAAGGTACATGAACATTCCATACTGGCTTTCGTGTTGCCCATACATCGAATATGTACTAATATTCGACTGTTCGCACGTAGCGGACACGCCGAGATAGCTCAGTCGGTAGAGCACCCCCATGGTAGATTAACTGCCCACGTATGCGGCAACGTGTACGCGAATCCCGAATAACGGTTAAAAGCCTGGCGAGGCCAAGACCGTGGCGTCACTCAGTTGATACGCCCGAACGACTGACAAGGGGATCCCTCGCGGATCAATATACAGTCTAGCCCTTCTCAATAACGCGTGAAGAAAAGAAGGTACCATCGAAGGGGGAGGTCCCGAGTTCGATCCTCGGTCTCGGCTCCAAAAGAATACTAGTATATATACTAGTATTTGTACTAGTATTCTTTTGATGCCACCTTAGCTCAGTCGGTAGAGCATCTCACTCGTAACGAGAAGGTCCCCGGTTCGATCCCGGGAGGTGGCTCACAAAGCATGTTTTTTATAAGCGCTATTTTTAATACCCATGCCTCTTGAAGGAGAAGAATTGCACATCGATGCACACCACGAGTTAAGCAAGATTAATGCTGCCCAGCACGAGCTTCACGAGCAAGACCTGACTCCTTTCCAGCGGCGTTTGGAGCACGTCATGTCCATGGATGAGTTGCGAGCGTGTATCGAGGAAGAAGCCGAAGCGTCAAATGGCAGTGTCACGTTGGAGAACGGAATAACATACGACAAGGGGGCACTTCTCAAGTTGATTGATGAAGAGGTTGCGTACATGCAAGCGCTTGAAGGCTCTTCGTTAAATCGTGAGCTCTCCGACCAGGATTTTGTGTTAATGCTTAAAGACAGGACGTCTCCCCTCGACAAAACCCATATCTACGACCGTATTGTGTTCGTGACCACTACGGCACCCGCTCTGCCCGACGCTCGTGTTGAAGAGCGACGCGCAGCGTAAACTCATGGCGGAAAACGAGACAGCAGCCCGCATTGCCGAAATAGAAGCCCGCATGTGCGAGGCGGATTTTTGGGCAGACCCCAGAAAGGCGCAGGAGCTCATTCAGGAGCTCCAGGAGCTTAAGGCGCGTGCAGAGGGCGGCACTGTGTACGACAGGAGCAAAGCTGTAGTGGCCATCTACGCGGGTGCGGGCGGCGACGACTCGGAGGATTTCGCCGCCATGCTCTTTCGTATGTACCAGAAGCTCTGCGAGCGCAAGGGCTGGGGCTGGCACCTGCTCCACGAACATGAAAACGACCATGGCGGCTATCGTAACCTGTCCTTCGAAGTTGAAGCAAAGGGTGCGTACGGTGCACTGCGTGGCGAGTATGGCGTGCATCGGCTCGTGCGTCTTTCACCTTTTAACGCAAACAGCAAGCGGCATACCTCTTTTGTGCTGGTGGAAGTGCTGCCCGTCTTGGACAAGCCAAAGCTCAATATTCCGGAAGCCGACCTCGAGATCACCTTTGCCCGTTCAAGCGGGCCCGGCGGGCAAAATGTGAACAAGCGCGAGACCGCAGTGCGCCTAGTGCACAAGCCCACCGGCATCTCCACGCACGTGCATGGTGAACGTACCCAGCAGGCAAACAGGGAAAAAGCCCTCGCTATCATAGAAGCCAAGCTCATCCGACGCATGGAGGAAGAGCATAAAGAGACACTGGCTGATCTCTCAACAGATCCTGGAAAAATTGAGTGGGGGAGCCAGATACGGAGCTACGTGCTGCACCCGTACCAAATGGTAAAAGACCATCGCACAGGCGTGGAGACCAGCAACGCCGCGGCTGTGCTTGAGGAAGGACTGCTCGATGAGTTTTTGGAGGCGGAAAAGA
>CAYWMQ010000070.1:0-2846 GCA_964459635.1 uncultured Candidatus Saccharibacteria bacterium
GTGTCGGTCGTGGACTACAAAACAGGCAAGCACAAGAGCCGCAACGAAATGGAGGGACTCACCAAGGCCGAGGGCGCGGGCGACTATAAGCGTCAGCTCGTGTTCTACAAGCTCCTCCTCGACCGCTTCGAGGGAGGGAAGTACCGCATGAAGGAAGGCGTCATCGACTTCGTGGAGCCCAACGAACAGGGTAAGTATCGACAGGAGCGTTTTGAAGTAACCGGTGCCGAGACCACGAGCCTCGAGGCAGAGATACAGCGCGTGGCGGAGGAGATACGCACACTCGCCTTTTGGGACACCCGCTGCGAAAAGGACAGGTGCGAGGAATGTACGATGCGAGAGATGATGGGAGAAACCAAATAAGAAAGAGGAAACTGAAACACTCGAAAACGGACAAACAGGACGGTAGATTGGCGAAGCCCGTACCCCGCGGCTTGCCGCGGGGCCATATGGGAAAGTCTGAAAAAACCTCGGTTTTCAGAAAGTGCACGTGCGCGTTAGCGCTAGGGCCATAGCACGGGGCTTGCCCCGTGGTTCTTGATTGAAGATTTTGGATTATGGAGGATACAGGATAGCAGGATATTTTGGATAGCGAGATTCCACTACAGTCTATGAACGGTCGTTCATAGACTGTAGTGGAATGGGCGCGTGTAGTTACGTAGCATGTTACGTAACATGCTACGTAATAGGTGGAGAGGCTCTCGTTCCCGGTGTTCGTCCTAGCTCCGCGGTGCAGCGCTGGTGGCGGTAGTACCTGTGGCGGTAGTGGTGGGTGTACTTGTAGCAGCAGGTGCGGTAGCGGACGGTGTACTGGTGCCGTCGATACTTGGCATTGGGTATGCGGTGGGAGGCACGAGGCCTGTGGCGCCGATCTGGCGAAGCAGGGTGTCCATCACCGCCTTCATGGCCGGGTACATCTGTGCGCCGTCTATACGTGCCTGCTGGCCCTGTGTAATGATGACGGTGAAAGGCGTACCCTGAGCCCCCGCCGCAACGGCTTCCTTAAAGTCCGCCTCTACCTGTGTCATGAGTGCGCCGCTCTTCATGCATGCCTCAAAGGCGGCGCGGTCCACACCCGCGTTTGAGGCTATGTTCGGCAGAAGGGTGAGGTCAAGGTTGTTGTTACTGGGGGTCGTGCTGAAAAGCTCATCTACAAATTTCCAGAACGCGGTATTGCCGCCGAGGTCAGCGACGCACTCACTCGCGAGTGCTTCGGTGGGAGCCTTTGAGTGCAGCTGCGCGAGTGGCAGCTGGCGGAACACCCAGGCTACCTTGCCGTCCTTGCCGTACTCATCCATGATGCGGCGGAGTGTTTCATGATACTGCTTGCAGAAAGGGCACTCAAAGTCGCTGTATTCAATGACTATGATAGGTGCGTTTGGGCTTCCCAGTATGTGGTCCGTGTCGTCGGGCACGCGCACATTCGCGAGTGCGGCACTCTGTTGTGGTTCGTCACCGGCGCTCTTTTTACGGTATGCCACAAACCCCGCCGTGCCGATAATGATGACGGCAAGCAGGACCGCGACCGGTACAATGAAGCGCTGGCTCGGCATATATGTGAGATGAGTCGTATGCTAGTATAGCACGACAGGCACCGCACAACATACCATGGGCGCTGCTGCATCGCACGTATGTCAATACTCGAAGGTATCATCTTAGGTATCGTACAGGGAGCCACGGAGTTTTTGCCCGTATCCTCAAGCGGTCACCTCATCGTAGCGCGTGAGCTTCTGGGGCAAAACACCGCGCTCGGCCTTGCGGAAGACGCGGTGCTGCAGCTCGCGACCGTCCTTGCGGTCATGGTGTACTTTCGGCAAGACCTCCTGCGGCTTCTTCTAGGCACTCTCACTCTCCTCAAGCCGAGCGCATGTGCTCTGTTCATGCGTCTTTGCGAGCCGCAGCGAAGCAATCTCGGATCTGGTTTGCTTCGCTGCGGCTCGCGAGGACGGAAAATGCCACTGGCGGCAGACGAAGCTCTCCCCGACAGATATCTTTCCCGTGAGACGCGCACCGAGCTTTTTGCGCTCGCACTCGGTACTGTGCCCGCGATAGGGGCCGGACTCCTACTTGAAAACACGATGGAGACACTCTTCCGCAACGCGCTCCTTGTGGCGGTCGTCCTCGCGGCCGGCTCGCTTCTCTTTGTGGCTGCGGAGTATACTGCGCGACGCATCGCCGCCCGCCCCAATGCTTTGTCCGCGCTTACGGTGCGGCGCGGTGTGGCTATCGGGCTCTTTCAGTGCCTTGCGCTCGTCCCCGGCATGTCGCGCTCGGGCGCTACGATAGCGGGTGGGCTCTTCATGGGACTTTCGCGCGAGCGTGCGGCACGCTTCAGCTTTCTCTTATCGGTACCTATCATACTGGGCTCGGGCTTAAAGAAACTTGCGGAGCTCGGGGCGGGGGGAGCCTTGAGTGCAGACTGGCTTGCGCTTGCGCTCGGTGCGGTGGCCGCTTTCGCGACAGGTATCACCGTCATTCACTTCCTCTTGCGCTACCTGCGCCACCACTCGCTCATGGTGTTTGTGTGGTACCGGCTCCTGCTCGCCGCGGCCATCGTGCTCTTTGTGGCATAAAGAAACGCGCCGCCCGAGGGTGGGCGGCGCTGCGGCCTATGGCCGCGAATGTGCTAGTCGGTATCCGAAAAATACTCCGCGTATTTAGCCTCATTGAATGGTTTTGAAGCGGCGACCTCCCGCGGAGATATGTACGCCTGAAGCTGCTCGCTCACGTGCGGCGCGACCGCCGCGAGCTCCTCGGTCTCTTTTTCCTTGGTGCTCATCTTTAGTTCCTCTTCGTTGTTTAGCTGAACGTACAAGATACTTGGCAAAATGTCAAGCTGTTCCCAC
>CAYWMQ010000071.1:0-2771 GCA_964459635.1 uncultured Candidatus Saccharibacteria bacterium
ATCACCCTCCCCCTGATCGGTCGAAGTGCCTTGGCCACTACTTGAAGCAGAAGCGGAAACGACGATCGTACGTGTAAGCTCAGTCGCCGGCACGTCAAACGAGTCCTTGACGTTGTACCGCACCGTGGATGTGCCCGGCACCGAGGTGTCTACTGCAGCACCCGTTACAACAATACTTGACGTCAGATCTCCGTCTTCTGTGTCCGTCGCGGTGGCGCCCGCATCTGCGTATGACGCGCCGACCGTGAGCGATATGAGCGAGCTACCGAGAAGCGTAAGCACGGGCGCTTGGTTGGTGCCTATGGCGCACAGTGTTGCACTTGCTGTGGCCTTGCCGTCCTTTCCGCTCGACTTCTGATGATACACATCCACAACAACGGTACCTATCTTTTTGGTGGGCGTGTGGGATGCTGAGAACGTGAACGGTGCCGGGTCATCCTTGCCCGGATCACCTGAAAAGACAAGTGGCACCTGCTCCGTGACCGTGCCGTCGCCCCAGGTAATAGCTACGTAGTACTGCTCATTCTTGCCCGGTGTTTTTTCCAGTACACCACTCCCTGCGAGCGTTATCTGGCCGACACGACATGTACCAACTGCGCCGTCATTGACCGTGTCTACCTGTACCGTATTGGAGGGCTTATCCTTACCTCCTTCTCCGTCGGTTTGTTTTGCTTATGCGCTGAGGCCAAACGATGCAAGCAAGAGAAACGAAAGCGTCGCAAACGCAAACACGGCCACTGTGTGAGTACGCGCCGCGAGCCAAGTGTTCTTGGTTTCCATGATTTTTGAATGGGATGATTTGAGTAACTACGACAGTATCTGCGCAACGCACGAACGCAAACGTCCAAGTCAAGCACAACAATACCTGTACGCACACATAAGTCAACCATGTGGATAGTGGGATGGGAGCGGCCGGACTTTTTGCAGCCGACACGACATATCGCACAGCACAAACAGGGCGCTCACGCGCCCTGCCCTGTATCACCTACATGTGCCAACGAAACACCTCGGTTGCCGCGCGGCCACCTTCAAGACCCTGAGCGACAATCCATCCCTCGCGTGGACTGCACGACAACGCGAGACGGGAAAAACAGTTGCGCATCGGCGGCCTGAGCCAGCTCTCGATATCTTGGGGATCATCCGGCCGCATGTGCATCAACTGCGCTGCGCGCTCCGTATTTGCCATGTGCCGCGGCAGGCCGCGCACGTCCGGCCGACGCCACGCGTTTGCCGCAGTGTACGCATCGGCGTGCGTGAAGCTTGAGGTACGGCTTCGCTCAATAATCGACCTCTCTCCCTCATGCATGCCCACGAGCGTATAGGTCGCCGGGGTCGAAATATCCGTGTGCTCCAGCATATCCCGCGCCGTGGCAAAATCTCCCGCTTCTTCGCAAACCATGCGCACCACATGGAGAGGCGATGGCGCCGTGCTTGCGTACGTGACCCGACGCTCCGTAACCCAGCTTGCAAACCACATGCTCTTCGGTCCATGAAGTACGAGCGGAGCCTGATTGAGGGCCACCGCAAAGCGGCCGGGCGCAAGCGCCTGAAGCACACCCGTAAAGCCCGGCCACGTCAGCGTGATGAAGGGTCCGGGGCGCGCCGGCACCACTACCGCTTCAATGAGTCTGCCCAGTCCATGAAAGGGCCAGTCAAGCACGCGAAAAAGCACCATGCTTCCATCGTATGGAAGCGCGCCCGCGGTGCAGCCCCACTCGTAGCATGCGGTGAGCACGTGCACACATCCCGGGTTACCTGCGAGGCTGTTTATTTGGTGCACTTCCGGTATGTACGGTGAACTGTTGCGCGCGAGCCACTTTTCTGAGCTTCTATCAGCGAGTCTGACCATGGCGCGCGGAGCGTACGCAGGCACTGCCGCACGTATAAGTGCATGGAGTTGGTCTGGACGCGCTTCCGCGTGCACGAACGGCCACTGCTTTGCAGTATCAAGCGTAATGAGCGGTATGGGCGATAGTGTCATATGGATTCCTCCTAAAGAGCTGGCCCGCGTAACTATATCCGGGAACGCCGCCATTGGTCAACGGTACGCAGCGCATACACGGACACAGTGCTCATGGTATTCTGTATAGGTTGAGTCGGTGTCGAGCAACGACGCGCGACAGCAGGCCCATGCTGAACGATCTCTTTATATTCGCCGTGGCTCTCTTCATGGTCATCCGGGGCGCTACGTACGCCACTCGGTACGCTGCGCTGTTGCGCAGCAAAAACTTGGTATCTTTTTGAGCGATGCCGAGTGGTAGTACGGTGCTTTCGCGTAAATTACACGGGGATCGGTCGCACCTACAATCGAAAGCACTTCCGTCCGCATGGCACCGGCCCACGTGCACGCTGCGGTATTGAAGAGCTCGGCTCGGTGAAGGCTGCGGTTCGCACCTTACTTGACCACATGGAACGTATTGATGGCGTACCATCTACATATACTTGCACGACATAGACCGCGGACTTACCTTTATACATGTCGCTTGAGGTGATTACACCTATCTCGGCAACGTTGGGATTAGAATATTCGCCCGATGGCTCGGTGAATCCATCCAGCACGTATCACATTTCCCGACTCCGAAAAGTGGACCGCCAAGTTCTCTACCGCATACGAATAATCGTAGCCAGTCCATCGAGCCAATACCACGGCGTTTTCCCATCCGGGCTCGTATGTACCAAATATTCACGCTGCGCCATATCATCAGTCTTCCGCTGTGCAGCATCCACAAGAACAGGGCTTTCGCGTAATGATAACGTCCCTTGCTCTGTCC
>CAYWMQ010000072.1:0-2703 GCA_964459635.1 uncultured Candidatus Saccharibacteria bacterium
AAGTGACTTGAATTTAAACCTGAAATGCACCACTTCCTTTAACACAAACAAATGCGTTGGCACATCTTTGCGTGCGAAAACGCTACGCCCGCACCTAAAGATGTATTAGGCGCATTCTGGGCGTGTAAGCCGTAGCCGATTTATCACATTCAGCATCACTAGAATTGTGATGCGATGACTGCCACGAGCAGGCATTTGGTGAAATTCCCGAGTGCAAGCGCGGCAATAACGCGGGGGTACGAGCGCTGTGATATTCCAAGAAGGACGGTCAGCACATCGTTGGGCAAGGGCAAGAACGCGATGTATGCGTAGATGCCCGCCCACTCTACCCAACCAGGCCGCCCGTCGAGCCATCGTGCGAACTTCTGCGCGATACGCGTAATCCTGCCTTCACCCAGATGCTCCCCGCCCTTCCTGCCAAGCATGAAATACGCGGTGTCGCCAAGCGTGACGCCAAAGCCGGCGATGAGTGCGAGTATGAGCGGATCAAGCCCGCCGCTCGCTAAGGTCGCGATAGTGGCGATGTACGTCGGGCCGCCTATAGAGCTTGCCCCTCCAAATACGGCGACAAAGAGCATCAATAGATAGCCGTTGTTGACGCCGATCGCGCGCACGATGGTCTCCGGCCCCCAATACCACATGGCGGCAGCCCAAAGCGCGAGGAAGGCCACTAGGCCGGCCACAGCCAAAAGCCCGCTCGCGCGTTTCGCTGTCATATCAACTAGCCTAACCGTCAAACAAGAAGTTACGATTAAGGCAGAGCTGGCGGTATCGTAGCGAAGCGCGGTGTGAGCGGATGGGACGATATGCGCTCATCGAGTCGGTTTCTACTTTGGACTTGACAACCAGGTCCAGAGCGTGTATTGTTATGTACGGCATAAACGCAACAGGAGGACGGCCCCCATGTCTGCAGACACAACTTTGCTCGTCGCAAGGCGCATCGTGAACGGGCACGCTCACTGGACGGCCAAAATTGTCCAGAACGTGGAGGCGATACTCGCCGACACGCCTGTGGCACGCCGACAAGCCTGCGCCACGTTCCCTCTCAATGAGGGGATATGGTTCAGGGGTGAAGGTGCCTGTGAACGAGCGCGAGCACTTGGCGATCTCCTTGTGGCAGAGCTCAAGGAGAAGCTGGAATGGCTTGAGTGCGCAGAACGATTCGCGCTCATCGAAGAGTGCGCTGACGACGAGAACGAGGCTGCCGCGCAAGCTGAAAGTGGGTGCGATATCTACGAAGGCTGGGAGGAGCCCGACGACTACGAGCCGCCGCAGGAACGTGGCAACCCCGTCTACGAATAGTAGCCGGGAAGCAACAGGGGAAGGTTGAGCTTACGCTCCCTTCCCTTTTCTTTTTGCCGAGTACTAACGACCATCGGGTACCCCACCCCCGCCCTCCCCTATGTAGGAGAGGGAGCCGATGCGACATACGTTCGTCTATGCTGTCCAATCCACACGCATACTCTGGGTTGCTTCGCACCTTCGCTCAAAGATCTACGGACGGGCAGGCGCCTGCGGGCTCGTAATGACGGTGTCTACGGGCGCCTGTGTTACACACAAAAACAGGCCATTGGCCTGTTTTTGTGTTGTGCATACTTTCTACGTTCTACTTGCTACTTTCTACTTCGTCTTGAAGTGTTCGAACAGCTTCGCTATCGCCACCTTAGTGCCGATGCGGTTGTTGGAGTAGCTGTGGTCGATGCACTCGACGAGGATGCCAAGCACCTGCTCTATATCCTGGTTGCTCCAGGTGGCGGTGAGCTGTGCGAGCTCCTTGTCGGGGTTGTGGTTACCCTCGATGCGGTGCTTATAGACGTCGTCGAGCTTGCGCACAATGGTGCCGATGAACTGCTCGGTGCCGCCCTTCGTAGATGCAGTGCGGATAGCCTCGAACACGCGCGCTTCATCGCCCTCCACCATCCAGCGAACAAACTCACCAGCTGCCGGTATTTCGGTCATGCTCGTACGCGTCGCCGGGCGCTCCGCTTTTGCTGCAGTCTGTGCTGCCGGCTGCGCTACCGCACTCGCCGAACCTTGCTGTGCCGGAGCTGTGCTGTCTGCAGTCCGTGCAAACGCGGGGCGCGAGTTGCGTACTTCCACATCGTGCATTGGACCCGCGATCGGCGCTTCAGTTCGTGCTGCAGGTGCCGGTGCCGCTTCCTGCTGCTGTGCCAGCGCCTGCGGCGCACCGCCGAGAAGCTGAGCCGCGCGCTCTTTGGAGATAAGTATCCAGCCGTCCTCCCGTGCAAAGCGTGACTTTGCGAGCTCGAATATGTCGCGCAGCGTTTCTTCACCGGGCGCAGCGCGTCGCTCCACCTCTGTCGCTATCGCACGCATAGCGTCCGGAGACAAGAGGATGCTTTCGCGGTGTGCGCGCTCTTCTATGTCGAGTTCAGGTGTGTCATTGGTGGCGGCGCTCATGCCTGCGTAGGGTGTTGTGACCGGTACCGGAGCTGCTTGCGGAAGGCGCGGCGCAAAGATCGGCCGAGCATGTGCCGCGTCCATTGAGGTAGCGACAAAGTGCAGGCGCTCTTCCTCCGGCTCACTCGCGGCGGCTGGGGTACGTGCACCGCTCATTATGAAGCGGATGCGCTCAAGCGGACGAATGATGGTTATTG
The DNA here is from genome assembly GCA_964459635.1 of uncultured Candidatus Saccharibacteria bacterium. GTDB lineage: Bacteria > Patescibacteriota > Minisyncoccia > Phycocordibacterales > UBA12088 > CAYWMQ01. The sequence goes on from CAYWMQ010000072.1 coordinate 2,619, forward strand.
CGTACGCGATGAGTGCGGAGAGCGCGAGTACCATGAGCCAGAAGAACATCGTGAGGACCGGTCCTGCCGTGAAGCCCGTGTACGG
>CAYWMQ010000073.1:0-2700 GCA_964459635.1 uncultured Candidatus Saccharibacteria bacterium
CATCTACCATGTCCACTTTTGCACTCAGCACTCCCGCATTTACGAATGGCGGCGCCATACCCGCAAAGTACACATGTGACGGCGACGATATGTCACCACCTCTTGCGCTCGACAATGCGCCACAGGGTACGCTCACGTACGCGGTCATTGTGGAAGACCCTGACGCACCGGCAGGCACGTGGGACCACTGGGTTGTATTCAACATCCCCGTCGAACACACACGGCTCGGTGAAGGAGAAGTGCCCCCGGGTACAGAGGGCACAAACTCAGCGGGCGGCACGCACTTCCATGGACCATGCCCACCCGACGGCACCCATCGCTACTTTTTTCGCGCGTACGCGCTCGATACCAACCTGCGCCTTGCACCCGGCGTGCGAAAGCAGGAGGTGCTTGAGGCTATGAAAGGGCACGTGCTCGCGACGGCGGAACTTACGGGAGTATACGAGAGATTAGAGACAACAGACTAGAGACAAAAAAGACGATGGTGAAAAGAAGCAAGAGATTAAGGGACAAAAGATACCATTTGAGTAGCGAGTAGCGAGTGACGACGGAAGATACTAGGATATGCGATATTAGGATAGCAGGATAGAAAGATATCTGGCGGAGATTTTGGAGACAAAACGTTATGGCCGATACACGATTCTAAAATCCATAATCTAAAATCAATATTCTGTCGAACACGTATGGCTTACATAAAAGTACGAGTGAAGGCGGGAGCGAGAAAGGAGCGCGTGGTGGCAAAAGCCGATGATACGTATATCATAGAGGTGAGAGAAAAGCCTGAGCGAGGCGAGGCAAACAAACGCGTGCGTGAGCTTTTAGCAGAGGCACTGCACGCACAGGAAGCCCATGTCCGCCTTGTGAAGGGCAGCACCTCACCGAGCAAAATTTATTCATGTACATAAGCCACTATGCAGATAAACATAAAATTCACTGGCACGCAGACCGATGACGAGTTGCGCGTATACGCAGAAGAAAAGGTGAACGCGTTTGACAAGCTGCTCTCCGACGAAGACTTCGCAGGAGCGGTATGTGACGTTGAGTTTCGAGCGTCTGCGCACCACCAGAGCGGCGATGTCTGCTATGCGGAAGCCAACCTCGAAGCGGGCGGCAAGCTCTACCGTTCGTCCAAAGAGGAGCCGAGCTTCACAAAAGCCATCGACAAGGTAAAGGACGATATCCTTTCCCAGCTGCGCCGTGAAAAGGAGCAGCGCGAGACGGCACAGAGGCGCGGCGGGCTGCAGATAAAGGAGGAACTTTTGTAGTGCTTATGGAAGAGGAACCTCCGGCACGCGCGGTACATGATGAGGTCGGGACACCTGAGGCCACGCTGCCCGGGGAAGAGCGTCTCAAGCAGGGGTTGCCTTTTTGGCCGGACGGTTCCATGGCTTTTATGGATGCAGTCAAAGCGCGCATGTCCTACTGTTGTCCCGGAAGCTATTTTCTCACGGCAACTCCTGAGGACGCGGCTCTATACCTGAGAGGGGTCGCGCTTGACGATGTGCAAGAGTTCTATGACAGGTTGCGCTTGTGGAGCGGCCCACCCATGGCCATGCTCAACGAAGCGCACAGGATACTTACTGAAGCACACGCGCGCGGTGTACATTTTGCGCGCGACCTACCGGACGAGGGACGGCTTGTAGACGCTATCTGGGACGACGAAAAAATAGACTACCGTCAAGCAGGCCAGTCCACCGTCACGGAAGAGAAGCAGACGCAAGACGAAGCAAGGCCGGAAGAGCAGGGGAGCCTCTGGACAAGCGGGGCGGAAGAGCGACTAGATATAGAGGAGCTCGAAGATGCGCTAAGTATGCACGAGGCATATGCGGGGGGTCTGCAACGGGCACTCACGGAGAGTGGCGAGGAGTACGAAGCTCCGCCACATGAACAAAACGCAGCCGCGGAATGGCCTGACAAGCGGCTCGTATCAGTGGTGCATATCCATCCCGATGAGGAGGTGCCGCTTCCGCTGGGTCAGCTTATGCCTGAGCATATGGAAGTACCCGTACGCATGTACCTGGACGCATACGCGGAGCTCAAGCGACGTGTGGCGATACGACAGGAGGAGGTGTAAATATGAGATAAGATAGAAGAAGCGTTCATACTTGGATACCGAGATAGTGGGGTACGAGGATATTTGAATGCTGAGGTATTGGATTTTTGATTTTGGATTATTGAATTGAGGTACGGGAAACAGTACGAGTAATTTAAATGAGTAGGCCGGCGCGTGTATGCGCCGGCCTGTGTCCGGGCTACTTGCCCTTACTTGCCTTGGGTCCCGCGCCTACGGGACTCGCCCTCGAACGGATCGGGATACGACACGTCAGATGGCCTTTTCCTGCGGGTCGACGCCGCTCACGCTGCTGCGGCCCTGGGGCGCATCGCCCCGCTCGGGGCGGAACGCCGGGCTGCCGCCCCACTCGACGCCGACGTTGCAGCGGCCCCAATCGGGCGGCCAACCCATTTCGTTCTTACCCATTTTCTCCTCCTCTACGGGAGCACTGGCCAGCAGAGGTCACTGTCGCCATCGCCGCAAGTCGCCCATTCGGGGCGGATGCCGAAAATAACGCGATTCATAGTGTCCTCCACTTTTCAGCCTGGCACTATTGCCAAGCTCTACAGTATATTGTACTAAAATACCGCCACAACGCAATCTCTTTACAAGTACAGCGACAACGGTACCCAGTCCTCTGCGTTTAA
>CAYWMQ010000074.1:0-2541 GCA_964459635.1 uncultured Candidatus Saccharibacteria bacterium
TCACGCGCCCCGTACGGTGCACGGAGAGCGTCATACGCTTTTGGCCTTTGCGTTTACGGAGTGTATACGGTATGTCTTCACCCATGGCTGATGGCTGGGCATCTTACTGCGTCCGCATAGTATACAGTTGCACCCGACATGTACGCGAGCACCCCCGACCATTTCATGATCGGGGGTACGAAGTGTGCAGGCACGGTCACCGCTTAGGACTCAAACTCACGCGGCGGCTTGTCCGGCTCGCCCTTGTCTTTGTTTGGTACTTGCGGAGGGCGGGACCAGCGGAAGTTTGGATCATGCTCCTCTGCTCCGAAGCTGAATATCAGGTAGTTCCAGCTTCGGATACGTTCGTGGAGCTCCTCCGTAGGCACCTGCGCAAGCATCTTCATAAGTGCACGTGCTTTGGGGTGGTCCATCGGTATCACGCATGTGTGTGGACTGCCGCCCCAGCGTGCTTGCGAGCGTACCACAAGCGTGAGGATGACGTTGTCGCTGAGCGGCGCGTCGGGACGTGTTGCCAGTGGAATCGGTGGGCTGATGAGCTCCAGACGAAGTGAGCCATTATCGTAGAGATGGCATCGCTCGTCGGGCACACCATGCATGCCGCGCAGTGAGATGAGACTGCACACCATGACGATAGGTATGAGCGAGGCCGTAAGGAACAGCCATACAGTGCCCCTTCTGCTTTGCTCGTGCCAAAGGTGCAGCACCAGCAGAGCCAGAAGGCTCATCGCGCCAACGACATACAGCATTGCAAGCGTTGGTGTGGGATAGACCAGGTACGCGTACAGGTCTTCCCCTGCACGTAGCAGTGTACGGAGCATGTTACTCACCCCCTGACTCGACGCTGATGGTCACTATTTTGTGTGCGGGCGCGTGCGGGTACGTCTCAATATTGTCCCAGTACGGCAAACCTTTCTCATCGGTTACGAAGCTGACCAGGGTGAGCTCTTGTGCAGCCTCTGTAAGGGTGAACTTCACGTCCGCAATAAGCTTTTCGGACGTGTCGCTGTCCTTCATATGGAGCGCCGTTACTTTGCCTTCTATCGGCAAGCTACCGTCACGCCGCTGAAACAGGTGCACGTTTATTGTGCATTCGGTATTCGGCGGCAGTGTCTCGGCGGCTGCGGTAGTTTCCACGATCTCATAGTTGAGCGTACTCGGGCGTCCCAAGTCGTCGTGTGTAAAGACCAGGTACAGGTCCTCTCGCGACTTCCAGCCCACCGTAGCCGTCACAGCGGCAAGGCCCGCCCATTGAGTCTTACACGACACCCAAAGGTCCACGTCGGAGGTATGCCCGGCCGGCCACTCAAGCACCACGTAGAAAGGCACGGGGTGCACTGCCACTCGCTCTGCTGCAAGCTGCTTTGGCTCGGGGTTGAGAAAGGGGTACATGACGAGCACATAGAACAGGCCCACAAGCGCGAGTATTGCAAACAGATCTATCTGCGGTATGAGCAGTGAGTCGCTGCCGGTACCTTCTTCGCTGTGCCGTGCGCTTTTCCGCCTAGCCATGTGCGTCCCCCACGGATGGGAGTGGGCCATGCGCAAGCTCCGCACTCAACACCGGCAGTACGGGAGCTACCAGCACGTCGGTGAGCGTATCACAGAGCGTATCAATCCCATGCTCGAAGCTGTTGCTGACCAGTCTCATGCAAAAAGAGCCGCAGTAGGCGATGATGCTGCTTATGAACGCAACACCCAGACCGCCCATGGCCGTGGGAATGTATTCTCGCATCTCTTCCGCCGACCAAGATATTTGCGCGTTGCTGAGCGCCATGCATACACCGATGAAGGTGAAGATGATGCCCAAAAGGAAGAGCTGGTAGGACCAGTTCTGCAGGGGCTTGAGCACATGGCGCAGTACGCGCGCGCGATAATCTTCCGTCCACGCTGCTGCGTCCAAGGGGCACTGCGACGCAACAGCCATATCTACCTCGTGACGTCGGGTGAGCTGTGTAAGCAGCGCATGTAGCAGACTACGCCCGGGAACGTTGTGCTCGAAGCGCAGAGCATTGTGGACCATTTCGACCGCGTTGTGTGCCTTTACGGATGTGAGGTGTGCCAGGTGCTCATGGAATGTTTCTTCCTCACGCCGTAAGCGCAAGAAAGAGCGGCCGGCGATGAAAAAGATGCCGATGAAGAAGTATCCGGCAACGAAGCCGGCAACCCAGCGCACAGCCTGCTGTGCGAAGAGTTGCACGACCGATTCTTGCGTACCCAACGTGGCGTATCCCACGATGAGCGCCGCTACGAGCGCAGCGACCACGCGCACGTACGTGCTGGCGATGAGAGGTTTCATTAGCTGTACTCCATCCACTTGTTCGGGCTATCGTGTCTCATGTATCTCTGAGACATCTATATTGAGAGTACCCAAGTAATGCCCCACGGACAAGCGCAGGTGCGTTGGAGCACAGACTTTGCTACTTGTCATCTTCTGCCAAGAGCGTCCCTACAGACGACAAATTGTGCAGCACAACATGTGCGCCTGCGCGTGTAAGCTCGTCGTCCCGAGCCAGTCCATGGCTCATGCCTATAGAAAGA
>CAYWMQ010000075.1:0-2540 GCA_964459635.1 uncultured Candidatus Saccharibacteria bacterium
GGATACGAGGATATTGAGATCTCGTTGGTATTAGAATAGACGCACATTGTTACAGGACAGAGTATTGACAGAATGTAGCATATGTGCTACCGTACTTAACGGGAATCATCCGCACGCATCACCTAAGAGAGGTATGTATGAAGAAGGTACTAGGCTTTTTCGCAGTGACTTGTTTGGTCGTCCTAACGGCATGTGTCGCACAGGCCGCGGATGCTGCTGAGTCAGCTGAGTGCTCCAGGCGGTATTTCTACAGCTCGTCCATCGCTGGCGAGCCCGTCATTGTTGAAGTTGCTGGCACGTGCAGGGCGGTTGACGAGTTCGTCGCTGCCCGGCCCGAGACCTTCACGGAGGTCGCCTCGCACTTCGGGGAGTTACACCGTGCGTTTAAGGAGGCGATGGCAAACGGCACGTTTCCATTTGGCCCCGCAACGCGTCGGTAAGCGCGACAGACAACGACACCGCACTACGCCCCGCCCCGCGCTCGGTTAATTCCGACGCGGGGCTTCACCATATGCATATGTCATTATCAAGGTATCTAACTATCTTGATATCCTGGTATCCCGTATCCCCGTATCTAAATATCCTCATACCGTAGTATCATGTACCCATGAGCAATAAAGTCCCATTATTTTATACAACACTTACAGCGCTTCTCCTGCTGAGCATGCCATACAGCGCTCAAGCGGCAGGGCTGGTGCGAGCGTTCGACGCGACGATAGAAGTACGCAAGGACGGAAGTGTGCTTGTTGAGGAACTCATTACGTACGACTTTGGCGAAGAGGAACGCCACGGCATTTTCCGCGTGATACCCTACAGCTACCAAGCCACTACAGAGACGTACACGGCACCCATCTCGTCTGTCACGGTAAGTGACGAAAAGGGCAGCCCGATGCCTTTTGCCGAGAGCCGCGATAGCGGTGAGCTCACGGTGAAGATCGGCGACCCTGACAGCACGGTGTCCGGCGTGCGCACGTACGTGCTCACGTACCAAGTTGAGGGTCCGTTCCTGTTCTTTGACGACAGGGACGAGCTCTACTGGAACGTCACGGGTGTCTGGCCTGTCCCCATAGACCGCGCATCGGTACGTGTGGCACTTCCGCATGGTGCGTCAGTGCTTGATGCTGCGTGCTATGCGGGAACCGTGGGTGCGCGCGACGCGTGCGCCGTTGCGGAAAAATTGGTGGGTGAAGATCGTGCTCTCTATCGCGCGGAAGCGAGCGGGCTCAATGCCGAGAGTGGGCTTACCGTGGCGGTGGCCTTTCCACCGGGCACGATAGCGCGCACGGCGGGGATGCGCTATGACACGCCCCGACCCGCAGAGTACGCGTGGCCGCTCGTGCTGCCGGTCCTGCTCTTTGTGGCGATGGCACTTCAGTGGTATCGACGGGGACGGGACCCGAGAGGGGCGGGGACTATCGTCACTGAATTTGAGCCACCCCCATCGATGCCCCCTGCCGTGGCCGGGGTCCTCTACAATGAGCGCCTTGATATGCGTGAGTTCACTGCGGAACTGGTGCGCCTTGCGGTCGAGGGCTACATGCGAATCCATCGATTTGAGGAGAAGGTCCTCTGGACATTCACGGTGACGGACTACCTGTTCGAGCGTCTGGAATCGTCGCGTGAGCCTGACGCCATACAGCGCGTGCTTCTGGAGGAGCTTTTCGCAGAAAAGTACAGCGGCACGCGTGAAGCCGATGGGCGCGTAGTGGAGGGAGCGCTGCTTTCGCGCATGAAGCAGAAATTCGTGGAGAGCAAAAAGAAGGTGGCGCAGGCGGTGTATGAGGACGTTGCTCTGCGCGGGCTCTTTCTTGTGCGACCCGACCGCGTGCGTGCCGCCTACGGTGGAGCCGGTGCTGTGCTTGCCATCGTGTTTGGGGCAGGCGCGTTTTTTGCCCAACGCGAGCTGCTTGCCATCTTCATCGTCATAGCTGCCGTGCTGTCGGGGCTTACGGTGGCGTTGTGGGGCTTACTCATGCCTGTGCGTACGCGCGATGGTGTGCTCTTGTTGCAGCATCTCAAGGGCTTCAAAAGATACCTTGCGGTGGCCGAAAAAGACCGGCTTGAGTTTCATAACGCACCGGAGAAGACACCTGAACTTTTTGATAGGCTGTTGCCCTACGCCGTGGCCTTTGGCGTGGAGGACGCGTGGGCGAAGCAGTTTGCCGACCTTGATATGCCTGAGCGTAGCTGGTACGCGGGCGGTGGAGCACATTTCTCCTCGATCGCGCTCGCGCATGAGCTCGGGTCATTCAGTAGCGAAATGGCCAGCGCGGCCGCACCTGCGAATAGCGGCTCAAGCGGCGGAGGTTCGGTGGGTGGCGGCTTTGGAGGCGGTGGAGGAGGGAGTTGGTAGCGTGCGTGCTGCGGCACGCATCAGTATGGGGAATTGGTATGCGAATGGGGACGGCCGTCGCTACGCACTGCGTATGCGCACTGTCCCACACTAGTATGTCAGTCTGTTACCTAACCAAAGAAGAGTTGTCCGTGCTGAAGTGCCCGCACTTCCTACACCCGTCACATGTCGAACGTCACGGTGCTGG
>CAYWMQ010000076.1:0-2536 GCA_964459635.1 uncultured Candidatus Saccharibacteria bacterium
ATTGAAGTGCTAAAAGGGTAACTTGTCTAATTGGAGGACCTGGCTGGATGTCGTCCCGCTTACTGAGGATGTGTGGCAAAAAAACGGTACACCCGCGCGGGCGTACCGTTATTGAGGTCAAGGCGCCGGTGTAGCAGCGCACTTACATCGGAAAAAGTACCCCGCTCTCTTTTGCCAGCTCAATATCGCGCATTGATGGAAGCCAAAGTTCCCGCCCAGGAACTTCTTGGAATTCAATCTCGCCGCAGACGTCCGTGAGAGCTTGGTGCATTTTAGCGATGATGTTCGGAGCATTGTCCGCGAGGTGCTGCTCACCTTTTGCCACGAGGCCCGAGGGCAGTATGTACAGCCAATACAAACCTTCTGTTCGCTGTAGCGCCGAGGCTAGTCGGTATACCTTGTCACCGGCCCGCACGGCAAGTTGCTCCCATATGCCGCGCAATTCGTAGCCCTCCGGGTTATATTCGTGCACGTGATATATGTTGCCTTGCATGGGCACCACTACCCCGGGCACAATGCACGAAAAGATGATGAAGTGCCTATCAGGCTGGTGCTGAACGGGACTGTGCTTGAGACCGTAGACCACCAGCGGTTTTACTTGAATGTCGAGCATTGCAGTGACCCTTTTCGATTTTGGGAGAACGAAAGCTCGGGACAACATATCATTCATCACGCAACAGGGCAAGCTATTGTATGAGATGAGTACATGTGCTTGTGAAGGTTGGGCAACGGCATTATAGTACACGCGGTCGTAAGGGCGGCGTTCAGGTGCCGTCTTTGCATAAAGAGTCAACAATACCTCAAGAGGGGGATGCGCATGACGCTTGCGCCCGAGTTACTTGTGGCGGGACCTAGTCTCGTTGCATACGGTCTTTACCTATGGACAATGTTGGGGCGATGTCCCAACGGTACCGTATGGGCCTCCAGTCTCGCAGTGGCGGCTGTGGTTGCCTACACAAACATACGAGCCACAGGAAGCTTTCTCGTCGCTGCGCCGTACCTTGTCAGTGCGACGGGTGGCTTTCTCGTCGTACTCTGTCTCATATGGCATCGTCTCTGGTACAAGCCGTGCGGTATGGAGTGGCTTAGCACAGGAGCCGCTGTTCTTGCGGTTGGGTGTACATTGCTCTCGCCGTATGCAGCCACGTATTGCTCTGCATCTCAGGTAGAGTGCATGGGGGTGCTGGCGAGCACGGCCCTCGCGCTTGTCATTAGCGGCCCGGTCTGCGTGCGGATTACACGGGATTCACATGTGGAGCCACCACTCCCGTGGATTCTTTGGACCGCAACCTATACGGGAGCCACGCTCGCGTACGTCGGAGACGTGCCGTGGTACGTGGTGTGCGCCTACGCCGCGTTTGCGTTGCAGGCGGGGTATGTTGCTGCTCTGGCAACATTGCCCTACGCCTCACGCTTCGCACGCCGGGTGTTCACGAGCCCCGTCCGTTCCACGGACGGGGCCGCGCGTTTGCGTCTTTTGGCATGCACGGTATGATGAGCCCATGCAGGAACGACCCATACAGGTGTCCATTACTCCGACCACAGTCGTTTACACCGTGCTTATCTTGGGCGGTTTTTTCCTGGCCTACGTGTTGCGAGACCTGCTTCTCGTCATTATTACGGCGGTGGTGCTTGCCTCCGCCCTTGAGCCCGCCACGCGCCGCATGGTGCGCCTCGGGGTGCCCCGCACCGTGAGCGTCGTGTTGCTCTACCTCGGTATTTTGGGAGCGCTCGCGCTCACGTTCTACCTTTTTTTGCCGCCGCTCATACGTGAGACCAACGCGTTCCTAGCCGCGCTCCCCACCTACCTTGAAACTCTGCGCCTTTCACCCAACGCGTCGCTCCTTGCAGAAACGGGCACGTCGCTCGGGGAGCAACTCGCGCTTGTGCGCGACCTGGTCCAAACGTCCTCGCAAGGCGTACTCGCAACAGCTGCGACCATCTTTGGTGGCTTCATGTCGTTCATTCTCATATTCATCCTCTCCTTTTACTTTGCGGTGCGCGAACAGGGTATCGACGATTTCCTCCGTATCGTCACACCCCTCCCGCGCCACGAGTACATCCTGGATCTCTGGAAGCGCGCGCAGCGAAAGATAGGCCTCTGGCTCCAGGGCCAGCTCCTCCTTTCCCTCATTGTCGGCGTGCTCGTGTACATTGGACTCCTCATCCTCGACGTGCGCTACGCACTTCTGCTCGCTATCACAGCAGCGGTGCTTGAGCTCATACCTGTCTTTGGCTCCATACTTGCTGCGGTGCCTGCGGTCGGTATTGCGTTCATTGATGGTGGCACCTCGCTCGCACTCTTTACCATACTGCTCTACGTTGTCGTGAACCAGCTTGAGGGCAACGTCATACATCCCCTTGTCGTGCAAAAAGTCGTGGGTGTGCCGCCTTTGGTGGTGATACTTGCCATAATCGCAGGGTTCCAATTGGCCGGCTTTCTTGGCGTCGTTGTGGCGGTGCCCATAGCCGCCGCGGCACAGGAGTACGTGAGCGATATCCAGAAGCGCAAACAGCGACACGCGCGGCTATTTGA
>CAYWMQ010000077.1:0-2529 GCA_964459635.1 uncultured Candidatus Saccharibacteria bacterium
GTTCCCACAAGCTCAAGCTGTTCCGCGGGTACGGTGCGGGTCAGTCCATCCTCATCTAGGATAAGTGCCCGACCGTACGAAAGGCGGAAAGGAAGCCTATCTTTGCAGACACGCGCTTCGCCGCTTGGCTTGAACCTGAAGCCTCCTACAAGCTCGTACACTTCGGGATACGTAGCTGCGAGGTTAGGGCCTACGCACACGCTCCGCCCGTGTGTCACAGTTCCACTTTCTTTGAAACGTACGGTTACCACGTCTTCCTCCTCGATGGTGAGTAGATTCACGTCTGGTGATACAGTACGCCTCATCCAACATTCATGCAATCCACAGTGCTCTCCGGTTTTGGCTTGCCCCACTCTTGACGTTCGTCCCTCATCCCCATCCCCAACCTCATACTCATTTCCATTTCCGCTAAAAAGGCAGCGTATGCGTCAGCTTGCTCTCGGGCACGTCCTTTTCCCAGCTTTTGGTATCGAGCTTTATCTCCCGCAGCTCGCCAAAGTCGGTGTACATGAGCTTTTTGTTCTTGCGCGCATAGTCGTACAGCTCTTTGGTGAGTCGGACGTCGTCAAGGCAGTACTTCCGCACCAGATCTTCTTTACCTTCGCGCCACCACTGTATGGCCTGCAAGCCATGGCCGCTCTTTTTTACGCCGAGCGTGGCTTCGGCAAGTGTGTCAAGCTTGAGCCTGCGCCCGAGCACACTTTTCACCTCGGCGAGGAGGTCGAGGCTCTTGATGCGCGTGAGGTCGCCCGGGTAGTACTTGTTGAGAAGCGGTATGTCGAAGTGGTCGCTGTTAAAGCCGATGAGCATGTCCGCGCGCTCTATGAGTGGCCAGAGGCGATGCAGCTCGCCTACAGCATAAGACTCATACGTATCAGTAGCGCTATCGTACGCACCCACGATGGAGATGTCGAGCTTCACGGGGTCATTCGAGCCCACATCGTCAAACACGTTCGAAGTCTCGATGTCGAAAACTATTTTGCGTATGGCCATAGTTGTTGTTACACGATACTAATCAACGAATTAGTACGAATGCAACGAATGTGCGGCTACGCCGCACCGACGGACGCCACGTATTCGCGATATTAGTACGTATTAGTTGATCAGTATCGTGCCTACTACTCCAGTTCATCCCACACGCGCTCGGCGATGTCCTGCTCGGACACGTCCCGCTCCGCTTTGGTCTGCAGATTCTTGAGCTTGAAGCGTCCCGTGAGGCGCTCGTCTTCGCCCACCACCAAGAGGAAGGGCACTTTCTTTTTTACGGCCGTCTTTATCTGGTCGCCTACTTTCTTCCCCGAGAGGTCCACCGCCACGGTGAGGTCGCGCCTACGCAAGCGCTGTGCGAGGCCTTGTGCAAAGGGAAGCTCGCTCGGGCTTGCGACGGCCATGTAGAGGTCGGTGGCGCTGTGATATTCGGGCAGAAGGCCGTGCGAGGTAAGGAAGTCGCGTATGCCGACGTCGCCCATACCGAAACCGACCGCAGGCAGCGGCTCCTCACCGAATATGTCGAGCAGGTTGTCGTACCGGCCGCCACCAAAGAGTGCGCGCTTGTTGCCGCCGCTCGTGTCAAACACTTCGAAGATCATACCGGAGTAGTAGTCGAAGCCACGCATGAGGCCCGGGTCGTGCACCACATTGCGCATACCGCGGCTCGCCAGCGTTTCCAAGAGCGTGAGGAAGCTCGCGCCCGAAGGCGTGGCCTGGATGCGCTTGCGCACAGTAGCCGGCGTGTACTCCTCCACAATGACGCGCGTGAGCTTGGCCCCCAAAAGCGCACGAAGTTTCTTTGCGTACTCGTCCGCGTCAAGCTTTTCGCGTCGGTCCATGAGCCGTATGAGCTCGGTCACTTTCTCTTGGGGAAGGGTCAGCCCGTGCTCTGCGGCTATGCCAGCCAGAAGCTCCGGGATGACCGCGCGGTGGTTGATGCGTATCTCGAAGTCTGTCTCGCGCGCGCCAAAGGCGAGCATGAGCTCGTAGGCGAGAAGCACCACCTCCACGTCCGCCTCCACACTTGCTACCCCGAAGAGGTCGCAGTTGAGCTGCCAGTGCTCGCGCAGGCGGCTCCGCTGCGGCCGTTCGTACCGAAAGACGTTCGGTATGGAGTACCAGCGCAAAGGGAAAGCGAGTTCGCGGCGTTTTGCCGCTACCATGCGAGCAACCGTCGGAGTCATCTCGGGCCGCAGGGTGACGCGCCGTCCGCCACGGTCGACAAAGGAGTAGGTTTGCTCAGACACTATTTCCTCGCTTGACTTCGCTTCATACAGCTCGGAGGGCTCAAGGATAGACGCTCCGTACTCCTCGTAGCCGAAGTGCTCCACCACATCGCGCATGGTGTCGAATACGTGCTCCTGGATGTGCATGTCTTCCGGGTAGAAGTCGCGCACACCCTTGTATGGATCGGTGGAAACGGTTCGCTTTGTTTTTGCCATAGATGCGGTAGAGTGTACACGATATGGTAGATGTTCTCAATCTATACAAAGCCCGTGGCGAAACCCCGCTGCAGCGCATCGAGCGCTACCGCAAGGA
>CAYWMQ010000078.1:0-2490 GCA_964459635.1 uncultured Candidatus Saccharibacteria bacterium
AGCAGCGCACTTATTGCGTACATAAGCGTGAGCGCGCTTAGCGGGGTGAAGAAATCGTAAACCTCCCGCGCTGCATACAGGGTAAGTATCATCGTGGCCGCACCCACCGTCATTACGATAGCGCCCTGTGACCTATCGCGCAGTATGCGATAGCGGCCCAGGCCGAGCACTACGGCTCCGAGCGCCAAGCCAAGCCCGATACGGCCCATGGGCCCTATCCAGTTGTGGGCAAACGCATAGCTCACAAACCACCCTACACCCAATAAGACGAGCAGCGCCCCAAGCTTCATAAGCCAGTCAGCCGCACACCACCTGAGGAAGCTTGTAAGCCAGTCGTCATACACTGGCTCAGGCGTGTGCGGCTGTGTATACATGGGCGTGTGCGCGACTTCGGCCGGCCGCTCTGCCACTAGTGCCTGCGTATGCTGATGCGCATGCGTCTCTGTTTGCACGATCTGCACCGGTGCTTGTAGCTTTTTTTCAAGCACCATTACGCGTGCCCGCAAATTATGGATCAGGACACCAAGCCATATCACAACGACAAAGAGTATGAGTTCCATAGCTCGACTCTACCACGGAAGGACCTATCTGTTACGCACTGTCCACAGTCATGGGTACGGGAAGTCGGGCGCGTATCGTCGTATTGAAAATCAGCTTGACCGCGCGACCAGCTCCCCAGCCTTTACTGCAGTTTTGTAAAAACCTGCTCGCGCATGTCGCGCGCGATAGTGTCCCACTCGTACCGCTCGTGGACAAGGGCCCGCGCTTGGGCGAGCACACGCGTAGTCTGCGCCTTGTCCCCGACGATGTCGCGCACTGCCCGTGCAATGCCGTCGGGCGCGTCCACGCCGACCGCCCAGCCGGTCGTCGGCTTGTCGGGGTTGCGCCGCGCATCAAACAAGAAGTCGCTGATGCCTCCCTCTTGGGTAGCGATAACAGGAAGCCCGGCGGCCATAGCTTCGACAAAGGAAATGCCCATGCCTTCGCTCCTGCTAGGGCGTATGAACATGTCGCATGCGTAGAGATAGGGCACCGTCTCATGAAGCGGCACATACGGGTGGAAATGTACGCGATCTGCAACCTGCAACTCTTGTGCGAGTGTGCGCAACTCTTGCTCAAGCGGCCCTTCCCCAAGGAGAAGCAGGTGCACTGACGTATCAAGAAGTGGTAGAGCCCGAATGATAGTGTCGAGGCCGTTCTTGTGTACATACCGTCCCGTGTGTATGAGCCACTTCTCCCCTTCCTTTTTTCCTGTCGCACCCAACGTTTCCGAAAGCTCGGGTGCGCTTGGCGGCGTGCCAAAGAGGGCCGTGTTCACGCCGTTCGGTACGACCACCACGGGAACATGCGGGGCAAGCTCGCGCGCCCAGCCCGCGAGGTACTCTGAGATGCATTGAATAACGCGCGCGCTGCGGAAACCGTAGGTGAGCAACGGATGGAACACGCGTATGTACCAACGCTTGAACACATGCTCAAAAGGATCCCCTTCTTGGAGCGTAATAGCGTACGGTATGCGTACGCCCACCATGCGCAGGAGCACGAGTGGAAATGTCATATACGCCATCATCGCCCACGCGCCGTGGAAGGCATGCACGCGATGGAGCCGATACGCTCGGAGGGCGGCTGCGGGCACGTACAGTACTTTAGCGATGTAAAAAAGCTTGCTGTGGGTCGCCGCCGTGCCTGCTCCCTTTCGACCAAAGCCCACGCGGTGCACCGTGACATTGCCGATACGCTCCGTGCGCGAAAGCGCGGTATCGAAACAATTCGTAATGAGATGAAACTCGTACTCCGCAGGGGAGCAGCGGTCTGTTATCTCTTTTATCGCCACCTCCGCACCGCCCACGTGGCGTGGGTAGTACGCGAGAGAGAATATGAGGATGCGCTTCGGCATGGCTTCAGTAAAGCAGTATGCCGCCCGGCTCACAAGTCCGGGCGGCACATGTCAGACGTGTACCACCGGTACACGTGTTGAAACATTGGTTATCTGCGTCGGCTATACCCAAGCCGCCTGTACCACGATTCCCTACATGTGTTTCTGTTTCTCCGTAGCGCTGGTTTCCGACCACACAATAGTAACTAGGAGTGCGCTAATGATGACAAAGAGCGCCGACATGAAGAGGGCGACGGTGCCTTTGGTGACGATGTCCATGCTAAACCAGCCTCCTCCGTACGGATCAGGCGTGAGGTAGATCAACGCCATCGAGAGCGGTATCCACCCCGCCGTGAAGTAGAGCCACGGACGCACGACGGCGTCGCGCATGCGGTAAGTGATGAGGGAGAGAAGGAAGAGGGGGATAAATGGATTAAACATAACAAGAATGTTGTAAAGACGATCTATGCAAGTCACAGGCACCAGAAGTGTGGTGCCGCCACACAAAGCCACAGTGCCAATGTGGTCCAATACAAGCAGTCCTCCCCCAATAAGCCCCGATCCGATAAGCAGAGTGGTCTTGATGATTTTCATACCCCACATTGTCAGGACTTTGA
>CAYWMQ010000079.1:0-2466 GCA_964459635.1 uncultured Candidatus Saccharibacteria bacterium
CTTAATGAAGAAGGGCGGCTCATAGAGGCAGAGTTCGGGGACCTCCTGGTATACAACGTGTATTTCCCCAATGGCGGCCAAGGGCCCGAGAGGCTGGCGTACAAGCTGGAATTCTACGATGCGTTTCTTGCGCACATTGAAGCCAAACGCCGCGAGGGTAAGCACATTATATTTGCAGGCGACATCAACACCGCTCATGAAGAGATAGACCTCGCACGGCCCAAAGAAAATGAGCAGAACACCGGTTTTCTGCCGGAGGAGCGAGCATGGCTTGACGCGCTGGTGAGCGCAGGCTACGTGGACACCTTCAGGCACCTCTACCCTGCACGGGCACAAGCCTACACGTACTGGGACATGAAAACCCGCGCACGCGAGCGCAATGTAGGCTGGCGGATAGATTATATATTTGTAAGCGCAAGCCTCGTACCGTATGTGCGCGATGCGGGGATGTATGCGGACGTGTATGGGAGCGACCACTGCCCGGTGTTCGCAGACACAAGCTACAGCGTCAGCAAACCATAAAGGACACTTATCCACAGGGGCACTGTTGCATGTCCTTTACATGTCTTATAGCACTGATACACTGTCATCAGACAGCGTGATGGTGATTCCGAAGAGATCCGCGGTGCTTTCTTTCCACGAAAGTTCGCGGGCAGTAAGCACCGCGGTTCTCGCCGGAACAATTGTTCTTTTTAGTTCTTTCACTGGAGCAAACAGCGCAAAAGCTGTCTCAAGAGTAGATGTTCTCAACCATATATTTTTTAAAGGACACACTCTACCACGAGAAAAAGCAGACGTACTGTAAAGCTTCAATACAACAGAATATATAGCCCTCCCGGATCAAAGCCGCCTGTGTGACCAAGGTTCTCCACCCAAACGTCACTCTGAGGTAGATCGCAACGTGCACTGAATAGCCTATTAAGTCCACGTTTCGATCTACCACAGAAACAAACAGGCGGCTTTTTCTTATGCCGTCATTATTTGTTCGGCTAGAAAAAGGGGTTTAACCCCTTTTTCATTCGCTATCGCACGTGGTACTTTTCACGCAGTTTGCCCACTTCTTCGCTTTCAGCTTCAGCCTTCTTTTCACGCCCCGCGACGCCCAGCTCTTGCAGCTCGGCGTCGCTCATTTTTGCCAGCTCCAGGGCGCGCATCTCAAGGTACTCATGCGTATTCTTTTCAGGATCTTCAAGCACTTCTTCGAGCAACGCGTGCAACGCATGCCCTACCCTGGGTCCGGGTGTTTCATGTGTAACATCCATGTACCGCTTGCCATCAATTTTAAGCATCCCCACCGTTATTGGGTCGCGCAGTACCTCCTCTATCATGCTCTGGTACTTTCGGAAACGAAACGGCTGTTCCTTTGGCCTCCCGGTACCTACCCTGTCGCATATGCGCAAGTTCATAAGGTTCCAAATATCCTCCTCACCCACATTGACGAGCATTCTGCGGACGGCGGTCAGTGTAATTTTGTCGGGATCACTGAAAAACATGTGCCAGCGCACCAGCTTTGAAACACGCTCAACAACATCCTTGGGAAAACGAAGGTCTGTCAGTATGCGCCGTGTTACCTTGGCACCTACTACCTCGTGGCCGTAAAAGGTCCACTCGCCATTGGGTCCCTTGCGACGAGCCTCGGGCTTGCTTATGTCGTGCAAAAGCGCGGCAAGTCGCACCTCAAGGGGCCATCTTTTGTCGGCCGCATGCTGGAGTGCCCGCAAATTATGCTCAAATACGGTGTATGAGTGGGCCTGATTTTGCTCAACACCAATCCCGCGCTCGAGATCCGGGAGTACTTCGTGCAACACGCCGGTGTGTTTCATATGTAACAGTGCCTCCATGGGCCGGTCGGACATGATAATGCGCGTAAGCTCGTCACGCACACGCTCACGGGAGATGCGCGCAAGCAGGCCGGCGTTTGAGGCAATAGCCTCAAACGTATGCTGCTCAATACCGAAGCCGAGCTCTGCCCCTAAGCGAATAGCGCGCAGCATGCGCAACGCATCCTCATTGAAGCGTTCACCCGCATTACCCACTGCGCGCAGCAATTTCGCTGCCAGATCGTCTTGTCCTTTATAAGGGTCATGCAAATGTCCTTTATGTGGGTCGTAGGCTATGGCGTTTACCGTAAAGTCTCGGCGGGAAAGATCCTCCTCAAGCGATACGCCAAACTCAACCGAGTCAGGACGGCGTGCGTCTGTGTATGGCCCCTCCTTACGATACGGTGTTACTTCCACCACCTGCACGTTCGGCGCTACTTCACCCTCAGCAACAACTCCAACGGTGCCAAAGGTGTTGTTGTAGTATGTGTCGGGAAAAAGCGCCTGTATCTGATCAGGATGCGCGTTTGTCGTTACGTCCCAGTCTTTCGGCTCTTTGCCGAGAATAATGTCGCGCACACAGCCGCCCACGAGGTACGCATCATACCCGGCGTCTGACAACGCTTGTGTTACACGTGTAACTTCC
>CAYWMQ010000080.1:0-2459 GCA_964459635.1 uncultured Candidatus Saccharibacteria bacterium
ACCTCATGAGCCGCGGCCTCTCGCGCGACGATGCGGTGCGCATGGTGGTGCAAGGGTTCGTGGCACCCATTACGAAAGCGCTGCCGCTCGAGTATGCGGTGGAGTTCAACAGGCTGGTGGAGTTGGAGATGGGAAAGTAAGGCAAAAGTCAAAATTCAAAATGCAAAAGCGCAAGGAAAAAGTTAAAAGTGAAACCCGCCCGATCCGTGAGGAAGGGGCGGGCGTACTGCTTAGTCAGGCGGTATCAGGTCGCGAATAGACTCTTTGTCTTCTACGCACCTCTTCACCACTTTTCTGTGGACGTCCATCGCTTGCTGATGGCGCCTGTGGCTTCTGATAAGCTCCACTTCTTGGTCTGAGAGCGGACCGAGCCCTTGATTTAGCCTTTCGTCGGGCATGTCTTCCTCACGTTGCCTGTAACTGCCCGGTACCTTATCACAAACGAGGACCTCATCCAATGGGTCTTAGACTGTCCTGAACCGCCAGCGTATGTGAGCGGCAAAAAACAAATACGGTGGAAGATATTTTGAAGCACGGGCGGGCGCCACATAACGTGAAACCCGCCCCTTGTGGAAGGGGGCGGGTCTTTGCTAAGGTGCTGGCTATAACGGGGCGCTGCGCCGTACCGGAGGAGCTCTCTTAAATCCCCCAGGGGCGCTCATAGTAGGGCTCGTAGTCGTCGAGCCCCCCGTAGTCGTCGTAGCCGTACTCCGCGCGTTCGGCCTCCCAATCGGCCTCCGCCAGCGTGTCTGAGTCGATGCGTCCATAGCTTTCGACCTCGTCGTAGCAGGTACATTCGTCCTGCGTCGCGAGGCAGTCGGAACAGAGCTCGACGGGCTCTGCGCCGGGATCGACAGCTTCTTCCAGCCCTTCCGCGATTTCTTCGCGGAGGTCGCCACCCTGGCGGGCGTTGCGGACATGCTTCGTATTGGCCATGTCGGCCTTCTCCTTTATATCTGGCTCTTACCGGTCCTCGTCGCCGTAGATTTCTCCGCAGGCGCAGTCTTCGTACCAGCACAGGCAGCCCATGCAGGCAGCGCCTTCGTGCTCATCGAGGACGATTCCGAAGTTCTGCAAGCGGTAGAACTCTGCCTCGGTCATGTCGTGCTTCTCTTCGGCCATGTCGGCCTCCTCTCTAAAAAAGGTCAATTTCTATATTATTATATACCTTTTATTCTCACATGTCAATATCTGTTTTTGACCCTATTTTGGCCGTGTTCTAGTACCATGGAGTACACTGGTGGCATACTGTCGAAACAGCGACCGCAAGTAGGGCCGGGATCGGAAATATCCAAGTATCTCAATATCCCTGTATCCAAATATCCTAGCATCCGGTTATCCATGTCACGCAACCCAATTAAACATCACTCCGACTTCCCCACCCTCGCGAACGAGAGGCGGTTGGTGTATCTCGACAGCGCCGCTACCTCGCTTACACCGGAGCCTGTGCTTAGCGCCATGGACGAGTATTACCGCACCTACCGCGCGAGTACGCACCGGGGACTCTACGAGACGGCGGTGCGGGCCACAGAGGCGTACGAGAAGGCGCGGGCGGATGTGGCACGCTTTATCGGGGCCGATACGGACGAAGTCGTATTTACAAGTGGCGCTACCGGCTCGGCCAACATGCTCACGTATGCGCTTGAACATACGCTGGACCTGCGCGAAGGCGACGAAATAGTGACAACCGTCATGGAGCACCACGCTGCGCTCCTGCCCTTGCAAGAACTCGCAAAGCGAAAAAAACTTAAGCTAAGGCACATCCCGCTTGACGGCCTTACACTCAGCTACGATGCGGCGACCGAGCTTATTACGGACCGCACCAAAATAGTTTCTCTTATACTCGCGAGCAACGTGGTTGGGACCGTAAATGATGTGAGGCGCATTGCGCAGGATGCACATGAAAAGGGTGCGCTCGCGCTTGTGGATGCTACTGTAGCTGTCGGGCATATGCCCGTGAGCGTCAAAGCGCTCGACTGCGACTTCCTGTACTTTTCTGGCCACAAGATGTGCGGACCTACCGGCATCGGCGTGTTGTACGGAAAAACTGAAAAGCTGAAAAACCTGAAACCGGGATTCTTTGGAGGTGGTATGGTGGATACAGTGAGCCTAACGGATGCGACTTACACCGCGTCCCCGCACCGATTTGAAGCTGGCACGCCAAACATAGCTGGTGCCATCGGTTTTGGTACTGCCGTGACATACCTTGAGAGTATTGGCGTGGACGCCATACACACGCACGTGCGTGAGCTCGTCACCTACACACAGGACATGCTGAGCCGCATTCCCGGCCTTACGCTTTACAGTGCCACGCCGGAGGAAAATGTCGGGATTGTGTCGTTCACGCTTGAGGGCATACACGCACACGACATTGCACAAGTCTGCGCCGACCATGGTGTGGCTATACGCGCCGGGCACCACTGTGCACAGCCGCTCCATGCCGCGCTTGGCGTGCCCGC
>CAYWMQ010000081.1:0-2393 GCA_964459635.1 uncultured Candidatus Saccharibacteria bacterium
TACTTCACCTGCATCAAGGGCATCGGCGGCTCATTCGCAACAGATACGGTAAAGTCCATCTGCCCCAGGACCTGACCCGAGGCTGTTTCCACCCTGCACCGCCACTCTCCGGGACGCACGGCTTTCATCGTATAGCCTCGATACCCTTCTTCGCGCCCGCCGCGCATCGGGTACACGATGCGCGCCTCCGATGTGTACCGCAAGCCATCTTTGTAGAGCCATGTGTGGTACATGTTGGTACGCAAACGCGCGGGCGCGTACACCGCGCTGAAACAGTAGGCAGGTGCGCCGGCAAATTGCCGGAACGAAAGCGGCACAATACCAAACTCCTGCGCCCACGTGCGCGGCTCCCCCGTCACGGTGTAGCCATTGTCGCTCCGCGCCACCGAGTAGTACACCCCCATATCTTTGAGTACGAGTGGCACGGGCGGTATGAGATTGGTGAGATACAGCACGTGGAATACCACATAGATGCCGCCAATGGTGAACATAAGCCCGTGCCGGCTCTCCCTGTAGAGCACAGGGACCACTCCGGCCACAAAAGAAGTGAACAAGCCAATGAGTGCCACACTCAGCACACCCGCAAGCACGAACGGAGCGGTGCCGAGAGTACCGAGGAGTGTCGGCACGAGCAGCGCCAGGTATGTGAAGAGTGTCACGTAGTACGCTCCCACTTGGAACACAAGCCGTTCGTAGCGCTTGTGCATGAGCTCGTTACCCACGAACATGGCGACGAGGAGGAGTAGGAATGGCCAGCTTGTCCACACGGACGCGCTCTTCGAGTAGAAGACGATGAACGCCGAGAACAGGCCGCCTATCGGGAACTGAATGAGTGCGGGGAGCCACTGCTTTCTGCTGACGAGCCAGCGCACGCGGAAGCGGCCGGACTCCACTGCGTGGAGGAGCAGTATCGCCACCGGCACAAAGAGCATGTAGATGGCGAGTACCGTCTGGTCATACCAGCTGTCTACCTGGCCAAGTGTGAGGGTGTCCCACAGGAAACCGAGCACGAACGCCAGGGTCGATATGTGGGCTCGTAAGAAACGCTTGGGCTTCTCTGCTCGGTTCATTGCTTCATGGTAGCGCATCGCGGGCCGATACATACGCGCGAGGGTGCGTGAGCGCTACACGAAGCGCTCGGGGACGGGATGCGCACGTGCAAGGGCTTTTATTTCTTTGCGGATCTGTGCTTTTTTCTTTGCCTCGTCTTTGTGCGTAAGCGCGTCCAACATAAGCTCCGCCACACGCGCGCAGTCTGCCTCTTTGAAGCCGCGCGTAGTGATGGCGGGCGTGCCGAAGCGAATGCCGGAGGGGTCCATGGGCTTCCTCGGATCATCGGCGATCATGTTCATGTTAAGCGTGATGCCCACTTCGTCTAAGACCGTCTGCGCCTCCTTGCCGGTGACGCCGAGCGAGCCGTACACATCGGCGAGAATAAGGTGGTTGCTCGTGCCGCCGCTCAGCATGCGCACGTTGTTCTTCTTAAACACTTTCTCCATCGCCTTTGCGTTCTTGAGGATCTGACGCGCGTACGCACGAAAAGACGGATGGAGCGCTTCACCAAACGCGACAGCCTTCGCGGCAACGGTGTTCATGAGCGGGCCGCCTTGGAGTCCAGGAAATACCGTCTTGTCTATCTTCTTCGCGATGTCGGCGTCCTCGCGCACAAGTATCATGCCGCCCCGCGGTCCGCGAAGCGTTTTATGGGTCGTAGTAAGCATGACATCAAAGCCAAAGTCGAACGGATTCTTGGCGGCTCGGCCTGCGATAAGACCCGCGATGTGCGCCACATCCGCTACGACCACCGCGCCGACCGCGCGCCCTATCTCGACGAACTTGGCATAATCGAGCTCGCGCGAATATGCCGAGAAGCCCGCAAGTATCATTTTCGGCTTTTCGCGTTTCGCGGTCTTTAGCATTTCATCGTAGTCTATCTCACCCGTTTCTATGTCCTTCATTTTGTAGCGCACGAAGTTGAAGATCTTCGTGATGTACGTCACCGGATGACCGTGGGTGAGATGCCCTCCGTGGGAGAGGTCCATGCCCATGAGCGTATCGCCGGGCTCCATCAGCGAAAAGTAGGTCGCGATGTTCGCCGGAGCTCCCGCGTGCGGCTGCACGTTTGCGAACTTTGCCCCGAAGAGCTTTTTGGCGCGTGCTATGGCGAGAAGCTCTACCTCGTCGGTAAAATCCTGACCGCCGTAATACCTGCGCCCCGGGTAGCCCTCAGAGTACTTGTTGGTGAAGATAGAGCCATTAGCCTCCCGCACCGCCCGAGATACGTAGTTCTCGGACGGGATGAGCTCCAGCCCGTCCGCCTCGCGCTTTTCCTCGCCCACGAGCGCGCGGTAGATGTCCTTGTCCTGTCGTCGTACAAAAGAGTAGTCCATGGT
>CAYWMQ010000082.1:0-2310 GCA_964459635.1 uncultured Candidatus Saccharibacteria bacterium
CGAGCGCGCGGTAGATGTCCTTGTCCTGTCGTCGTACAAAAGAGTAGTCCATGGTGAATGGGTTGATGAATAAGCCATGCTGTGGGGAAGCTACAACATACGCCGATGTACGCTCAGTATACACGTGCTGGAGCCGATACGAGAAACACCCGCCATTTCTTCACGGCGGGTGTTCTTCTTATGCGCATACGCGGCGCGAGCTCTTGTGTGCGCTGCGTGCGCGTGCACCGGACGGCGGAACAGGCACTCCCGCCGCTTCTGCTAAAGAGCGGAGCGCGGCGCGCGCGGGTGGTACAGGAACGGTGTGGCGCCTCATGAAAGCACTCGTACACATCAGCGAAGTACGCCAGGTGCGCCGCGGGATTACGTTCGTCTGCAACGATCTGACGCAACACCCCGCAGGCACGCATCGCAGCTCGATGCTCGCGCGACCGCCCGTCATACACAGCCCGCGCGTCGAAGAGCTTCCCAAGCGCAATGACGGTATGGCAGAGCATTGCGAAGCGTGTGGGGGTTTCCAGTAGCTCGCGCGGAAGTCCACCCTCGCGCAAGTGTGTAAACTTGCGCAACACGAACACAACCGCACTGTCTCGCACGTGCTGTGCGACGAGGTAGGAGACGAACACAGCCCTGCAGGTATGCCAACGCTTGAGGAGCATGGCCTGTTTTCGGTGATCTGCCGCGCCACATACCACGTGATTAAAGATTGCTGCGCACTGGTTAAGAAGTTCCCATGCGGGTTCCATAGCGTCTTTTTGCGGGGATACCTCCAACCACTGGACCGCAACGTCGGCGACGCCCACCATGGCATCTGCCCATTCTCTATCTGCACCTGCAGCACGAGATCCACTTACATGCAGATGGAGTGTTTCGATGCGCTGAAGTATACGTTGATATCCTTTAGGTATCTTCACGTCACCTGTGCGGGTGAAGCAAGTCTCTGCCCATTCTATATGGGGCATGTATGTTCGCATGTGGCCCTCCTGCGGCCATACGTATTTATCTATACTTCAGAATGCCACGTAACTCTGTAGTAGCAAGCTCCCGCCCGTTTACAAGCCCGTGCTCCCAAATCCAGCCAAGCCCCGACTTGTCTCATCAAGCGCGTCCACCTCCTCGAACGTGACAGCTTCGACGCGCTGGATGAGCATCTGCGCCACCTTATGCCCCGCTTCTATGCGGTACGGCTCACTACTAAGGTTCACGAGCCCGACTTTCACCTCGCCACGGAAGCCCGCGTCCACAACGCCACCAAGTGTTTTGAGGCCGTGTTTCTGCGAGAGGCCGCTCTTGTCCCATACGAGCCCCACGTACCCCTCCGGTATAGCGAAGGCTACCCCTACTCCCACCTGTGCCCGCTCTCCCGGGGCAATCGTGACCTCCTCCGCGGCATACAGATCGCAGCCTGCATCGCCCGGGTGAGCGTATGTGGGGAGCTTCGCGTTCGCTACGGCGCGTGCGACTTTAACTTTCAACATGGCGACACAATTGAGTTACTAAACAACCACTGACAAGGGGCTGACGGGCGCTCGTTCGTACGCTTCATACATGGTACGTTCTCGCCCCAGCGTTTGCAGCACATGCGTGTAGACCTCCTGATGTATATCGTCGACTGAGCGCACCTCTTTTCCACTCGCACACGATACCACTTTCCAGGCTGGCTGCTGCGCACCTATCCAATGGGCGCTTTCGCGCGACTGTTGTAAGTATGTGCGATTACTTTCTGCAACATCTCGTCCGCCCTTGAGGTACTGTTTTTTTTCTGAAAGCCGTTTGCTGGACAGGAGCGTTAGCGCCAAGTCTGTGGGCATGTCCAAGAAAAGCGTGAGGTCCGGACGAGGCAAACAGAAGACTCCGTGCTCAAGGCGGTCAAGCCATTCGAGAAAGCGCACGCGCTCTTGCTCATTTTGAATCTTTCCTCCCTGATGAATCTGGTTTGCACTCACGTAACGGTCCAACACAACGACAGCGCCTTCGTCGAGCCACTCCCTAAGCAGCGGACGCGTTTCTAGTCGATCTGCCGCGTAGAGCACCGACGCAATGTGCGGGTCGACACCCACAAAGTCGCCGTGCTCGCCCCGCAAACACTCGCCTATAAGCGCTCCGAAAAAGTTGTGCTGGTATCGAGGAAAATCAAGCGTTACGGTGTAAATACGCTCTCGACGCAAGCGTTCGACAAGTCGGCGGGCTTGCGTAGCCTTTCCCGACCCGTCGATGCCATCCAGCACAATGAGGGTGCCGTGAGCCATAGCGTTATGCTACCATGGTGTGTATGACAACACGCCTTGACGACCTCACCCACTACACTGT
>CAYWMQ010000083.1:0-2289 GCA_964459635.1 uncultured Candidatus Saccharibacteria bacterium
CGTCGCTCTATCCATTGAGCTATGGGGGGATAGAGCCATGCTAGCATGGAGTGTGCGAAACGGGGAGATGCATGCTTGTCCCTAGGATAGTCTTGTGCTACAAAGGGTGCCGTACTCGTGTGGAGGAAAACATGGAATCATTTCTTATTCGCCGAGCACGTGACCTTGAGTTGTCAGCTCGCCGCAAGTTCCCCGGTAGGAAGGTCTCAGTTGTGACGGAGCCTGCGAACTGCCGTATTACTATCACGGTGGTATTGTGCGACAGCAGGTGTGCGGTCATAACGTACACGTACACCGAACAAAAATTATGCGATGCTCGTATTGAGGTCCTGCATCGCTAGGCCCACAGACTGCTCTGTGGGCCTATGTCTCATGTATGCGGCTGCACGCGCTTCTTCTCGACGCTCTGCCATAGTAGTGAAGGCACGATCTTTACAAAGTCGACATCGCCCCAGTACTTCCAGTGTTCAGTATCGTGCACAACTTCAGAAAACACCGGGTCCTCAGCTAAGCCGGCAACAAGGCGTTCAATATCCTCTTTCGTGAACTCGTCACGTACTGCTCGTTCAAACGCGCACCCCAGCAATGCATTTAATAAGACCTGTGCGTTCCATAGCTTGGTGCGTTCCGATTTGTCCGCGTTAGTCTGTCGCACTGGTTTTCCCTGCGCATCCTTTAATGCTGCTCTGAATACACTTCCGTCCCAGCTGCCACTTTCCGTGAAAACATCAAGTGCATGATTGAGTGCGTGGCGAACAATAGGCATTTTGTTTTTTGCTGCGGAGCGGCTGCGCGCAAAGCCCAACAATGTTTCGTTG
This sequence comes from uncultured Candidatus Saccharibacteria bacterium, assembly GCA_964459635.1. Taxonomy (GTDB): domain Bacteria; phylum Patescibacteriota; class Minisyncoccia; order Phycocordibacterales; family UBA12088; genus CAYWMQ01. The sequence continues at coordinate 819 of CAYWMQ010000083.1, forward strand.
TCTCCTCGCACAAGAGCAGGTGCTCTGACTATCGCGGCAATGCGTGCTTCAGCACGAGTTTCGTTGCGAGCGTGTTTTGTTCGCCTCTCAGTCTGTGCATTGATGCCTTTGAGGAGTGCGACTATGTTGTCCATGCTGCCATACCGTTCTGTCCCGTCCGCACTGACGTAGTCATCCTCAGTGACTGGGCGGCCCAACAACACAGCCTCACCAAAGTCAACAATCGAGGCGCATCCGCCCTGTGTGAGTGAGCCAGTCACCATGAAGTTGCGTGGATGCGCGTCTCGCAGAAGCACGCCCTGATACTTCAACGCACGTAATGAGTTGCTTATCTGTGCAATAATCCATTCATCAATGCGTATTCCCACGCGCCCGCATTCGTGCATGAGGCGCTCTGCGTTCTGAAGCATCATCCTATACTCGGCATCATGTGTAGTGTCCGTGTGCCTTGGGCGCGCGTAGAAGAGACGTGCAACCTCTTGTGAGAGCTCATGAAACGGCCAACACGAAAGGTCTTCATGCGCGAGATGTTTGGCGTCGGGATGCCCTGCAAGAACAGATCTATACAAGGTAGTTGCGATGTCGTCACCGTCAACGAGGTCCATGAGTAATATTGACACACGTTCATCAGCGTGTACGCCCTTGTCGCGAAGAGTCTGCGCTAGATGCTCGTGCACCGGTAGGTCTGCAAATATCCGTGGCTGAGGTATGGACGCGAACGCCGATCGCCGTGCTATCTGCTGACTCGGATGTGTTTCTTGTGCATCATTCATTCGAGCATTCTCGACAACCTGCCACGCTGCAAGTTGGCTCTCGTATTCCTGCCTGCCGACCAAAGGAGATTTGTACAACTTGAGTATTTTTGCGGCGACTTGGCTACCGTCGCCAATGAGTGGACGTAGGGTGGCGGTGGGATCTGCCGTACGTAGCAGTGCCTCATCAATGGTTAGTTTTACGATGATACCGTTGTTACCCTCGTTCAAAAGTTCAGCATGTGAAGGATCCAGTAGGCTTTCCGCAAGGAAAAATTCCAGCAGCGCCCGCTCCTCAGCACCCAGTATGTCAATCTCCTCGGGCGTAAGCGGTCCACGCGATGCCGTGCCGCGCTCGTGATTATAGCGTTCAGTATGTGAGGGTCGTTCACTCATGTTTTTTTCGTGGGTGACCGCTGCACATGCAACGGTAACTGGACAACGTGCCATTATTAGTATTAAAGTATAGGGCGCTGACGTAAGAAACCGATTTGCGCGTCAGTGCTCACAGTAATTATACGCGCGCTTAGCTCAGTTGGTAGAGCAACGCTTTTACACAGCGAAGGTCAGGGGTTCGAGTCCCTTAGCGCGCACCACGCTCAGCCCCGACGCCCACCCGCAGGTGGGGTCGGGGAGCCGACCTCCGTGCGACGGAGCGTCGGCTTTGGTAGAGCGCCTCGTTTACACCGAGGATGTCAGGGGTTCGAGTCCCTTAGCGC
>CAYWMQ010000084.1:0-2222 GCA_964459635.1 uncultured Candidatus Saccharibacteria bacterium
CTTTTGAGCTCGAAAAGCTCATACGTGCGTACGACCCGTGCATGAGCTGCGCGGCACACTTCCTTAAACTTAAAATAGACACAAAGTAGCACAAACGGGGCCCGAAGGCCCCGTTGATTCGCTTCCGTCATTTCTTAATGTGTTGACTCCACACGCTGCTCGTCCATGTATCTGAAACAGGCCGCGATGTACGAGATACCTGATACTGTTAGGTCGCGAAAGCCTTGCTCATCGGCAATCCGAAGCGCGGGTAGCAGACCACCCTGCAATAAGGCGAGGTGGGCCTTGATGCTCCGCATACGCACCTCCACCTGTCCTGCGCCCGCAGAGGGGTTTGCGGAAGCTGCGTCCTCCCGCCGCGTGTGCTCATTACGCAGACGCCGCACGGCTTCAGAAAGCGTATCGACGGGAAAATGCTGCTCGTTAAGCCATTCGACGAGTTCTACTGCATGCCCCAAAATCGACACATTTGGCTGAGCGTCCATCGCCCGCATCCTTTCATGGTTGACACTGCGCTCACCTTATACCTCACAGGCGAGCAATGCAAGCCTTTCGCGGAGCCATACGAAGGCATGATTCTGGTCATACTCCGGGGGAAGCCCGTATATCGTGACTGCTGTGAGCTTCCCCAGCTTTTTCAAGAGCAATAAGTTCGCGTACGCATCAAAGTCGTGACACGTGAGCCGCGGCGCGGCCACAAACGCGCCAAGATCGGTAAACACCGCGGGCTCGCTAAGCCCCGCCACAGTGTCAATGATGTGCATGTGAGATGGCACATCCCAGTCTTCGTTGGGGTCCAAGGTAGCAAATTCAATCTGTGGAAACGCTGCCGCAAGTGACGGCACGAGACGAAGAGGGAGAGAGTCCGCAGGAAGGTCCGGGTTGCCGAATACGAATACCTGCATGGGCACAGTGTCACACAGGCGAGGCAAAAAGAAAAGCCGCAATACGTGCAGCTTTTCGAAGTAGTGCTACCTGCCGCTACCACCAAGAGTCGTATGTGCGCGCTGGCACTTCGTCTGCATGTAGAGCGAGCGCACCGCCGTGTACATACACTTGGTCGCCGTTCCGGAGCCCGAGCTTGCGGTAGTTTCGCACAAAAAGGGCACGGACTTGGGTAGGGGCTGGTGCATACGTAACCCGCACGAACTCTGGAAGTGCGGTTACAAAACCCGCTACGCGCGCGTACCGCACGGGACTCTTTTCTCGTACACACATGTGGGTTTCGGTCCAGTATCGGAATACGCGCGCGCGTGTAAGTGGCACAAGACGCGCGTATAAATCAGGAAACTCATCCGCGATAAGTGTTTCTGAAGCTCGGCCGCTTGTGAGGTGAAGGGTGAGATGCTCTGCACGAGCTACGTCAGTGACACAACCAAGAGCGAACGCAAGACAAACCTCAACTTCGTACGACACGACGCACCTCCGTTGTTTCTACGCTCAGCCTAGCGCGTTATGCCCTTTACGGAAAGTTGCATTTGCCACCGCAATACTGCGCAACGTATAGCGCCGCAAGCGGCGTATTTGCTCCTCACTCAAGACTTCACACGGGATGCCCCAGTGCATCGAGACCCACTGCCCCGGTGTAAGCATGTCGATATCGTACTCGGCGGTGAGTGCGCGAAGGATGGTGGTCGTAGTAGGGGTGCCAAGCCGTAGCATACCCCCCTCACTCACAAGCGGCTCATACTCCACCGTGACTTTCGGCCCGGACACGGTGAGTACCTTGCCCCAACTTACCCGACACGAGTCCATAAACGCGGGTGTAGCTTCCACCTCCAGATGCCCCATGCGCTTGGGTACGTTGATGACGTGGAAGTTGTGCGAAGGCTGCATACCCAAGCCCACGCGCGACTCAAGGAGGCGAAAGCTCGGCAGGGTCATCCTGTCTTTGAGCCGCAGCGCGTCTATGAAGTAGCGATGTAGCTCACGGCGATCCACGCGGTCGAGGAGGCTGTTTCCTATCCAGTACGCGTCCACCACGCGCGCATCAAACGGGCTCGCGATGCCATTGCGCGCCGCTATTTCGACAAGGTACGGATAGAGCACTTCAAAGCCTGAGAGGAGCTGCTCAAGACCCTTATCGGTCGCACCTGCGTTAAGGTACGCGCCCATTTCGTTGTTTGCGTCCGGCCCGCAGTACATGAGGCGGTTGGGCCCAAATGCGTAGCGGCTGCAGCGTAGTACATCGTCCATGACGCTCATGGTACCACGCAAAAAGA
>CAYWMQ010000085.1:0-2169 GCA_964459635.1 uncultured Candidatus Saccharibacteria bacterium
CGGTTTAGTACCTGCGCGAGCAGGCCCACAGACACGTCGTTCCCGTTTCTGTACATGAGTGTCGGCCCGCCACCTTCTGCGGCGCTGCCATGGAAGCCGCCCATTACGAGCACGGTACCGCGCAGAGCACGCATCAGAGTGCGCATTGTTGCCAAGCTGATGCGTTCGCGCGTGTGGGCATATCCGTCCCCAAGCACGGTGATGATGTCGCACGGGTCAAGCAGCACCACACGCTCATCCCCGAGCACTGCGGAGAGGTGCGCAGTGAAAAGCTGTGCCGCCCATTTCTCCCCGAGCGCGACTATCGCCGCAGTGTTTCTTTTTGCGCACGCAGCGCTCAGTTGTTGCACGTAGTGCGCTTTTTCGAAGCGTACTACCCCCGCACAGTGCCGAGCCGCCTCGGTGTACCGGTCCACCACACGTGCAAATGCCTCCCGTCCCGCAAGCGAGGTGGGGTCTGCGGCCACCCTGTAGAGGTCGTCGGTAGCGCCATAGAGCGCGCTTACCACCACACCGCGTATGGGTGCGCCGTTTCGTATGCGTGCTCCTATCGAGTCCGCCACGAGAGCAACGTCCTTTGGATGGCGAAACAGTGCTCCGCCTTTTTTCAAGAGGATATGTTCACGAGTGCCCAAGCGTATCGGCATAGTCGTCTCCTTTTCTGGCAGTCCTTTCACAGCCTACTAAATATGGCGCCACAAAACACTGGCCTCTTGGAAGAAAGCATGGTAGAGTATCCCGACATTACAAATAAAAGCCACACATCATATGGCAACACAAGAACATGAAGACCGTGGGGAAGTGCAGGCGTATGAGCTTGCCTACCACCTGGTACCGTCGCTGAGCGAGGACGACTTGGCGCTTCGTGTCACGGCGCTCCAGAAGGCGGTGGAGGCGGCGGGCGGCGTGCCGCTTGCCGAGAGCTACCCGCAAGCCTTCACGCTCGCGTACCGCATGAAGCGGCTGCGCGGCGGGCGGTGGGACAAGTACGACACGTCCTTTTTCGGCTGGATGCGCTTTGAGGCGCCTGCGTCGGGTATTGCAGGTCTCGAGACGGCGCTCCGCGAAGACGACACTCTTATTCGCCACTTGCTCTTCAAGCTTGATAAGGCCGCTCTCGCGCCTGCTCCCGCGCCGCGCGAGCTCTCGGGTAAGAAGCTTGAGAAGCGCACGGTAGTGGAGGAAAAGGGTGAAGTATCGGAGGTAGAGCTGGACAAGCAGCTGGAGGAATTGATAAAGTAACCGTACGGGTTACTCGCTACTCGCCCACTCGTTTACTCGCCCACTCGCCTACTGTCATATGTACCTCAACAAAGTGCTCCTTATCGGGAATCTCACCCGTGATCCGGAGCTCAAAAGTATCCCCTCCGGAATGCAAGTTGCCACATTTGGCATGGCTACCAACAGGGTGTACCGCGACCGTGATGGCAATAAGCAGGAAGTTGCCGAGTTCCATAACATAGTGGCGTTTGGTCGCCAAGGTGAGTTGTGTGCGCAGTACTTGCGCAAGGGCTCGCAGGCGCTCATTGAAGGTCGCCTCCAGACGCGTTCATGGGACAAGGACGGCGAAAAGCGCTATCGCACCGAAATAGTGGCAGACCGTGTCCAATTCGGAGATAAACGGTCTGGAGGCTACGAGGGTGGCGGGCATGCCGCAGCCGCAAGCGGTGCGGCGGCATCCGCCGGCGCTCCCGCGAAGCCGCGCGACGATGTCATTGAGTATCCTGAGGAGGATATCAATCCCGAGGACATCCCCTTCTAACCTAAGCCCCCGTTACTCAAGAACAGTAAGCCGTTCGTCATTGCGAGCCGCCTGCCTACCGGACAGGCAGGCAGCGAAGCAATCCAGGGTGCCGCTACGATAGTAGCGTGCTACAAGGACGACCGCCGCGTGTTACGAATGCCGCATACGAGTCCCTAACCTTTAACCTTTAACCTTCAGCCTTTAACCTCTAACCTCTCAGTATGTCAACATTTATCCCCCAGGAAGAAGCGAAAGTGGAGCAGGGGCTCCCACAGGTTCGCTACTTCGACTACAAAGACGTGGAAACGCTCAAGCGCTTCCTCAACCCGCACGGCCGCATCCAGAGCCGCAGCCGCACGCGCCTTACTGCCAAGGGCCAGCGCCAGCTAGCGACCGCTGTGAAGTATGCGCGCTTCATGGGCCTC
>CAYWMQ010000086.1:0-2085 GCA_964459635.1 uncultured Candidatus Saccharibacteria bacterium
CTCATGCAAAAGCGCGTAGAGGAAGACGCACTGCGTGCACTCATGCACACACGACTTGGTGCACTGCGCGGACTGTGCGGGCGCATGTACACGCTCACGGGCTTGGCTCGGAAAAATGTGCTGCTTCCCGCTGTGCGTGCGCGACTGCCATACGCGGCAGCTTTGCTGTATCGTGCGTCAGGCCGAACCGCAGTACTTATAGACCAGAGAGGGATCGAAGTATATGAGGTGTAATGGCACGAGAAATACCCTGCCCGCCTGTCTCGTGTGTGTTGCGGTACTCTTCACTGCGGCTGACGTGCGTGCGCAAGGTGCGCCGTCGCCGCAGGGTGCGCCCGCGTACACGGTCGAAGGAGCCCTACGGGACAGCTACCTCGCTGAAGCATTGAAGATGCTTGCCGGGCCGGAATGGCCTACGCGGACCGCGCGCGTGTCCCCAACCTCTGCCGCACAAGACGCGCTCAATGAAGCATACGCGGTGGTAGCAGAAGCGGGAGTGCGCGGTATACGCCACCTCCTTGACGCACGCTACCGTGCACGGCCCGCACAGGTGCTTTCAGACTATGCGTGGTACATCCGTAGCCCGATAGCTCGCACACTTGCGGAACGCATCATTTCGCCAGAGCTAACGCGCGCGGCACTCGTACAAGCAGAAGACGTGCTGGCACGGCCCTTGCCGTACGCGTTCGGCAAAGAAGGGTCATGGAAGTGGTGGAGCAGCGCATGCTACCGAGCTGCCAGCATCACAGATGACCCGGCCAAGCAGCGAGACTGCCGTGAGCTCTTCCTGCAGTTCGGCTACGGGCCATATACGTCAAGTAAAGCGGCTGCACTGGGCTTCCTCATGCGCCGCTATGAAGAAGGTGGCAAGCGCTATGCAGAAGCATGGCAGGAAGTACTCCTGCAAGAGCGTGCTTACTATACTGCACTACCGCGGGTGATACACCGCTGACGAAACGTATACGCGACATGCGCCACTCCTACGGGAGTGGCGCATAATCAAATGTCTCATCCTCTCTCAAGGGGTGGCGTAGTGCGCTGTTTCAGGTGTTGCCATGCCCGCACGAGCGCCTGGCGCACAAGTCCCTTCGTCGCAGTATCCAAAGAAGCGTGGAGCTCCAGGTGTCGCTCAATGTCTTCAAGCCACCAGGCCACCGCCGCGCGCACTTGCTCCGTCTCGGGGTGCCGCCCGTGGTCGCTCACGAAGCGGAACATAAGCCCCACACACTCCTCGAAGTACTGAAGCCGCTTTCGCTGCCAGGTACAGCCCGGCACAAGTTCCAAGCGCTCAAGATGAGCCCGGAACACTTCGAACAGCTCGACAGCATGCTTGTGAATGTGCGTATCTTTCAGTGCCCCGTCAACAGCGCTTACGTCCGCATACATTTCAGTGAGGAGCCATATAGGCTCCTGTTTCGCCCGTAGCTCCTTAAGCAGTGCGTGGAGCCGCAGTGCGTCCGTATTCATACCGAAAGATCCCCGCCTCATAGCCTCTATACCGCCCGCAAGCATACACCCGCTGGACACACACGCAACAGCAAAGGCCGGGCGTGTGCCCGGCCTGTGTGCCAACTTCTACGTTCTAGCTTCTCTGCGTTGCGACTGCGGCGGGCTTGCGTGCACCGGGCACGGAAACCCCGTTGGTGTCCAGCATATGAAGCCTAAAAGCGTAGCATTCGCTCTGTATGAGATCGAATATGTCCGGTGGCAACGGCCCTCGCACAATGACAGCATCCCCTTCTTTAAGCTGGGCGGTGAACAGTGAGTGGGCCAGTGCACTGTACTGCCCCGCTTTGCAATCCTGCAAACCCGCGAAGTATGGCTGCTGTGCACCACCCGCTATGTCGCCGTAGGTGCACACTGTAATATTGCGTCCGAGCACCTCTCGCCCGCGCACTATGGACAACGTACATCCCCGCACCCACTGCGGCCGAAGCGTGGAAAAACGATAGACGCGACCACGCTCATCCCACACCTCGAACAGCTGCACTGTTCTCACATCTCCCGGCGTGCGTGGCATTGGATCCAGCCCAAACCTACGCACGGTGCAGATCAACGAACCCTCGGGCTTTGCCATCTCTTTTT
>CAYWMQ010000087.1:0-1988 GCA_964459635.1 uncultured Candidatus Saccharibacteria bacterium
CCCTTTCTACATTCTACTTTCTACTTCCTCTTCCACCTGCTACTATACGAACATCATGTCCAACGCAGCACTCAAGGACTTCTTCGCCAAACTCGACTCCCTCGGCCTCATGGTGACGTACGACGATGTGCGCTTGCGCACGAAGTATAGCGAGGTACTCCCACCCAATGCAGTGCTCGGCACCGCGCTCTCTAAGCGCGTGCGCCTTCACATCCCCGTCGTAAGCTCTGCTATGGACACCGTGACGGAGTCGCGCATGGCGATAGCAATGGCGGAAGCGGGCGGCATCGGCATCATTCACCGCGGCCTCTCTCCGGAAGCGCAGGCGCTTGAAGTGCGGCGCGTGAAGCGCTGGCGCAACGCACGCATAGAAGATCCCGTGGTCGCTGCACCTGAGGAAACAGTAGCCACCCTTCTCGCGCGCCGCGATGCGGAAGGCTATGGCTGGAGCAGTTTCCCTGTAGTAGACGAAGCAGGCATACTTCTAGGGCTTATGAGCGGCAAAGACTTTGAGCTCTGCACAGACGCTTCGGTGGCTGTCGCGAGTGCTATGACTACGCGCAAGGACCTCCTAACGGCCGCACCTGATACCACACCTGAGAGGGCGTACGAGCTTATGCGGCAGGCAAAAAAGAAGGTGCTGCCACTCGTCGACACAAGCGGCAAGCTCGCGGGGCTGTACATCTTTTCCGACTTGCGTAGACTCTTTGCGACGCAGGGCACCCAGAGCCTCGACGCGCACGGACAGCTCCTCGTGGGCGCCGCAGTCGGCGCGGGAGAAAAAGCCCTCGCACGTGCAGAGCTTCTCGCAAAGGAGCGCTGCGACGTGTTCCACATAGATACCGCGCACGGCGACAGCAAGGGAGTACTTGAAACCATAGCCGCGCTCAAGGAAGCGTACCCGCACATTGACGTGCTTGCGGGCAATGTCTCAAGCGGCGCCTCCGCCAAGCGCCTCGCCGATGCGGGTGCAGATGCGGTGCTCGTAGGGCAGGGGCCGGGCTCAATATGCACCACGCGTGTGGTTGCGGGCGTGGGTGTGCCACAGGTCTCCGCCATATACGAGTGCGCCACTGCACTCGAGGGGAGCGGTGTGCCGGTCATTGCCGACGGCGGCATTAACAACAGCGGCGACATGGTGATAGCACTTGCCGTGGGCGCATCGGCCGTAATGCTCGGACGCCTCTTTGCGGGTACCGAGGAAGCGCCGGGCGACACGCGCTACCTCAACGGTATGCAGGTCAAGGACTACCGCGGCATGGGAAGCCAGGGAGCGATGCTCGCGAATAGCTCTTCGCGCGAGCGGTACGGGCAGGCGAGTGTAGCGAAGGACAAGCTCGTACCGGAAGGTATTGAGGGCATTGTGCCGTACAAAGGCCCCGTCTCACGCGTACTTACACAGTATACGGGCGGCATTCGCGCAGGTATGGGGTACTTGGGCGCTAAGACGCTTGAGGAACTCCGCGCGAACGCCGAACTTTTCCGCATATCAGGCTCCGGCCTCGCCGAAAGCCACCCGCATGATATTACGATCACGGGTGATGCACCCAACTATGAAAGGCGGTAGCCTTTCATAGTGGAATGGGGGATTGGTATGGGAATGGGGGACGCAACGAGTGAGTAGTGAGCAGTGGATAGTGAGCAGACGAGAATGACGACGCGATAGAAATTGCGTGTATACTGGATTTCTGAGGTACACATATGCCTCAGCATACAACTGTCAAATGGAAAGACGGCTTCACCGACGGTGAAACGAACGGACAGGAATGTCGAGTTCAGTGTAACGAATGCAAAGGTACGACGCTACATACGGTACGCCAATCAGTAAGGACAAGATGGAGCGACGACGAGAATGATGTCAATGGCATCACTGATAACGAAATCATTACCTGTAATGGATGCGAAAACATTTCTTTTCGAGTAACGAGTTCTAACAGTGAAGATTTCAACTACGACGAACGCACAGGCAAGCAATACTACGACGAACA
>CAYWMQ010000088.1:0-1947 GCA_964459635.1 uncultured Candidatus Saccharibacteria bacterium
TCTCGTGCGGTATATGCTTCGGCGATAATGGGCCTTTGGGAGACGCTTACATTGTAGTAGCACCCACTGAGGGGCTTGTCCCCGTCCGTGAGCATGCCGCGCGGTGCGGCAAAAGTCCAGCGTGCCATATGCGTCACTCCTTCGCCGATAAGGTGCTTCCACCCGATGATCGCGACTCTACTGATTCACGGTAGACCATGAGCTCCCGCTCACTTATAAGGTACGCGAGCACTGCTTCTTGCTCGTAGTGGGCTATGGTCATGGCGATGATTTGCCGTATTTGCTCCTCACTGCAAGCGATGCGTACCGGTATCATTACCTCCTGGAAAATGTCGCCGGATGGACTTTCCCACACGCCTTTTGCAGAGCGTAAAATGGTGAGTCCGCCCGCTATGCGACGCACCGCCTTGTCCCATGCATGGTGATGCGTAACAGGCACCGTTTCACCCGAGTTGAATGCTTGAGGTACAAGGACCTCCCAAAGCTGACAGCTATCCACGACTATGTACCTTTTCCAATTCTTGTGGCACCGTACCACGCACGCAGTCTTATGTCGAGTCTCTGGGCTTGACTAGTGCTCCTTTGCGTGTAGTATCGTACCAAGTTTGTTCCCTGTGGGTGCAACGCTCTCAAAGGAGATTGTTCATGCAGACTATCGCACGCGGCGTGCTCGTATGGAGCATGATTGGCGCATTTCATGGCTTCATAGTCGCATTCCTCATCGCAGCGGTCCATGAGAAGATCACAGACCGCGAGACTTACGATTTCACTAACATAGCCGCGATGTTCCAGCGAAAGGTTAAGCGGTTGGCAACGCGTATTCGTAGGTTCGCCCTGCCATGCATGTTGCCCGGCGCGGGCATTGGTGCGCTTGTCGCTCTATACGCGTCGCTGTAGCGCACACGCGGGCGGTTCGCAAGAACCGCCCGTTCTACGTATATACGGTACCTGCGTCACGCGAGTACCAGACATGCCGGGGCATCAGTAGGCATTTATACCGCCCCACGTGCATTTTTCAGACGATGGGCAACAGTGTCGGCTTGATATGAACGATACAACCCGCACGATGTGTCCCGTAGGACCGTTCGTGCGGGCTTGCTGGCATTACGCCAGCGTGCGAACTTTGACTAACTCCGACTCAGGTACATCATCGCGATGCCACATTAAATAGTGCGTCGCGAGAGTGTTCGTCACGAAGTAGTCACCATCGACGCGCTGGACAAGCACATCATGGCTTTCACTGCGTACACCGCAGACACAAGTGTGCACGCCCATATAGCAGTTGCTCATTTCGCCAACACGCAGCGCCTCAGCCATCCGCTCTGTGAGCTCGTCTAGCACAGGCTCTGCCGAGCGTTGACCGCAAGGCTCGATAAACAACAATGGCGCATCTCCGGTGATCATCAACTCCTCCTTTCCCGCCGCCACGTGCGGTACAGGGACGCGCCGACCATGAGCGTTAGCGCAAGCACGACAATGAAAACCGTCGCACCGTCTTCCCTACCGCTTACCCACGCGTACCCCGCAGCCGCCAAAAGGGCAAGCATAATGGGAAACGCCAGACCAAGCTGATCCGGTAGACTTTTTCCGAGCTTGTGAATGTTCATCGATACCTTCTCACCTCCTCTGGGCTTCACTCTACAGTATGCTTTTGATTATGTGTTATGTCAAGACTATGTATTGACTTCTAAGGTTTCATATGCTATGATGTAAAAGAACCAGCAATTGGACAAAGGAGGGTCAAATGTCTTGGTCGAACAGGCGAACGCTGCAAATCGCCGCCCACAGCTTGGAGCAGCTGCGCAGCAGCATCGCCCCGGAGTGCAAAGGTTACATCCCTGGGCTGCTGCGAATGATCGCTGGCGCTGGCCTCACCCTCGCAGAATGCGGCACGTCGGAAGCAGAGATGCAGCAACTTGAGCACAGGCAGCGCCTGCTCGCCTGCAA
>CAYWMQ010000089.1:0-1624 GCA_964459635.1 uncultured Candidatus Saccharibacteria bacterium
CGCGTTGGACAGTAGATTCTGCACAATGATGCGTACAAGTCGCGGGTCTGTGTTGGTGGTAATGCCGGCAGGTATGTTTGCGGTGAGGCTGATGTGCTTGCGCTCCGCTTCGGGCTTCAGTTCCTCCTCCACGCCATGAATAAGTTTTTCGATATCCACCTGCTCTTTCTCCACCTTCACACGACCGAGCTCAATGCGCGACATGTTGAGAAGCGTGTTCACGAGGTCGATCATATCCTCGTTGCGATCATTCATGCGCGCCAGATACTCGCGCACGCTGTCTGTCAGCTCTTCCGTGCGGCGATGAAGCAGAAAATCAATGTACCATTTGATGTTCGCAAGCGGTGCGCGCAGCTGGTGGCTTGCGAGAGAGAGAAACTCCGTTTTAATGCGCTCCAACTCCTTTTGTTCGTGCACGTCCACGATGGTGACGAGGCCGGTATGCACTGAAGAACCGGGAGTGGTTATGTCACCGACCGAGAGCATGACCCAACGTTCTTCACCACTTCGCTTCCGCGCCATCATGAGCTCTTGGTCTATGGGAATGCGTCGCTCAAAGCGGGCCTTCACGAGCCCCGCCTTTTCAGGCTTATCCGGCGTGGAAAGAAATGCGAACAAATTCTCACCGGTAAGCTCTTCTCCTTTCATACCGAAGAAACGCACGGCGGCTTTGTTTGGCCTGTCCACGAGACCGGCCTTGTTGATGAGTACGTACGGCACGGGGCTCATGTCGTAGAAACGCTTGAACTGCTCACGCGAGTAGACGAGGTCACTCGTCATGTTGTGCGCTATGGTAGTGGCCGCCACGCGTACCGAGAGCAGTACATATATGAGAAGTGAAAAAAGGAACGCGCTGACGATGCCGAGCACGAAAAGCACTGTCAGCAGCTCGCCGGAGATAGCTCCCGCAGCTTCGGGGTTGAGCGCGTTCAGTACGTACCGATCAGCATAGTATTGCTGTATAAAAAATGTAGCTGTGCCCAGTATGGCGAGCGAGAGCGCCGCCGCCACGAGGCGCGAAAATACGGAGACGAAGAGCGACATGCAGAAAGTATAGCATTCGCGGTGCGGTGCAGAGGCGTGCGTGTGCACAGACCTCAATGTCACGACGCGCCCAATGTAAAACACAACAAACTGCCTTGTTGCAGGGTGTGTTTGTTGTGGAGCCTCTCCAGACTCGACAATGCGTCACTAGCTTCTTTTCTGCGCTTCGCTTGAAAAGCAAGCAAGTGCGCTTTGTCTACGCTCGCCTGTCGCAGAGCGACATGGCTCCGCGCTTCTCGTCCTCAAGCAAGGTGCGCAGGCACCTTGCTTCAGGTCCACAGAACACAACAACCGCCTTTCGGCGGGTTGTGTTTGCTGTGGCGTAATGTTGGACTCGGCGCAGGTTACTAACTCGCTTCGCTCGTAAGTACCTGCTGCCCCGGCTCGGCAGCCCCTTCCCTGCGCTTCGCTTCGGGCGGGGACCCGCTGCCTGCGCCCTTCTCGTCCTCTCAGGTCCTACCAAAATGCAACGGCACCAAAGCTTTCGCTTCGGTGCCGGCATTTGGTGGACCTGAGAGGACTCGAACCCCCTACCTCCTCAGTGCAAATGAGGCGCTCTACCAGGTGAGCTACAGGCCCA
>CAYWMQ010000090.1:0-1533 GCA_964459635.1 uncultured Candidatus Saccharibacteria bacterium
AAGCTCGTGAAGCGCTACCCCAACACACGCTTTGAAACAGAGCATGCAGAGCCTTGTTGTGGCATTACGCGCAGCAATGAATACGCGCGCGCGTTTGCACGCATCAGCGCTGCCCGCCATGGCATAGCGTGCGGGTGGACTCGCGCACACGGCGCGAGCGATGCGCGGCACTTTGCACCCTACGGCGTGCCCTGCCTTCTCGTGGTACCACATTCAGGCGCTTCCCATAGCGAAGAAGAGTGGGTAGATATTGAGGACCTGAAGCGGTACTACGACGTGATGCGCGAGTGGGTGCGAGAAGTGGCGCGCAGGGACTAGGCACATCTCTGTGAAGAGCTCGTGCTATACTGCCGGTATGGTTACGCGTGTTGATGAGTCTTTGTCAGCCCAGCTTGCAAGCTGGGGCGTAGACGGTAAAGCGACCTACCTCGGGAATACTGTGAACGAGTATATAGTGGCGTTCCTCATTTTTGCGGGAGCGTTTCTTGTGGTGCACCTGCTGCAGTGGATACTGGTGCGCTGGCTTTCTGCTGTGGCACGGCGCACGAAAACGGACCTGGATGACATTCTTGTGTCGCTTTTTGCGCACTTCCGGCCGCCCTTCTATGCGTTTGTTGCGCTCTGGCTTGCCACACGCACGCTTGATATTGTCGGTGTCGCAGACATCATCCTCACGAGTGTGCTTACCGTATGGGTGGTATACCAGGCCGTCACGGTTGGCGGTGTGCTCGTGGAAGAGTTGATGTTCAAACGTATAGCGCATGACCGTGACCCAACGCTGCGCAGCGCGTTGCGCCTTGTGGTCGGCGTGGCAAAAGGCGTGCTGTGGAGTTTCGGTATCATCCTCCTCCTCTCGAACCTCGGTGTAGAGGTGACGTCGCTTATTGCGGGGGTAAGTATCGCCGGCATCGCGGTGGCATTTGCGCTTCAGAACATCCTCGCGGACCTCTTGAGCGCGTTCGTGCTCTATTTCGATAGGCCTTTCAGTGTGGGTGATTCGGTGACGGTCGGCACCAACTCAGGCACTATCGCGTACATCGGCCTGCGCTCGACGCGCATCCGTGCTACCACAGGGGAAGAAGTGAGCATACCGAACCAAGACATAGCGAAGGCCCGCATACAGAACTTCAAGCGGATGAAGGAGCGCCGTGTCGTGTATACCTTCAATCTGCACGTGGAGACGCCATATGAGAAGCTCGCGCAAGTGCCGGACCTACTGCGTACCATTGTGAGCGAGACCGAGCACGTGCGACTCGACAGGGCGCACTTTAGCGGCATCACAGGAGCGGCATTCGTGTTCGAGGTGGCGTACTTCGTCACCTCCGCAGAGCACATGGTGTACATGAATGCGCAGGAGCAAATAAACCTTGAGATAGTGAAGCGGCTTGAAGCGGAGGGTGTGAAGTTTGTGTAAACTTGCTTTTTTACCCTGCCTGTGCTATAATTATAGTTACTGGTTTGGCGGCTCGTCCGCCAGGTCCACGTGTCGGTGCGCGGCCCAGTGTCGCGCCGGGCGCACTTTATGAGCGCAGG
>CAYWMQ010000091.1:0-1519 GCA_964459635.1 uncultured Candidatus Saccharibacteria bacterium
GTTCCCTTCGCCAGATCCAGCACCTCATCCATATGTATCTGCGCGACAAACTCGGGCATGTGTGATACGAGGATGAGCGCACCTTTGTAGTCGTGCAGCGCTTTGGCGATCACCGGCAGGTGCCTGAAATTGATATGGTTGGTGGGCTCGTCCAGTATAAGAAGGCCGGGCTTCATACACACAAGCCGCGCAAAAGCTGCGAGGCCCTTCTGCCCTTCGGAGAGGTGGCCTATCTTCTTGAGTGCAAGGTCGCCCGTAAGGAGAAATGCTGCCGCAAGTGCTCGCGCTTCCTCCGGAGTGCGCCGGTCGCTTGCCTCAAGCAGACACTCTAGCACGGTCTGCTCAAAGTCCAGGTTGGAGAAGTCCTGCCGGTAGTAGCCTATCTTCACACCATCCGCCACCTGCTCACCAACAGCATGACCCGAAGCAAGCGACTCAAGGAGCGTCGTCTTGCCGATGCCATTAGGCCCCACAATATGGAGGTGCTTGCCACGCCGGAGCGTGAGGTCGCATGTCCTTGTCTTTGATACGTGGTCGAGCACCACCTTATATGAGGTGAGCCGTAGGACCTCAAGCGGAAGCTCCTCCTGGACCGGTATGGTAAACGGGCGGATCGTCTTGTCATCCTTCCGTACCTCCACCTTATTTTCCTCATACTCGGCCGCTTTCTCACGCATGCGCTTGGCTACGGCGCGCAGGTTGCCGCCCTTGTGCGCAAAGTAGTTTGCCTTCTCCTTCTTGGCGAGCATCTCCTTTTCCATTTGCGCGTTCCTCCGCTTTTCCTTTTCAACACGCGCAGCAATATCTTCCACCACATCATTGTAGTTGCCATCGTACCGCTCCACCTGGCGGGTCTGCACGTTGAGGTAGAGCACCCCGTCGGTAAACGCATTCAGAAAGTCCGCATCATGCGATATCACGAGCACGGTCTTTTTGTACGCTTTGAGAAACTCAGTAAGGTGCGCAATACCCGCTTTGTCGAGGTTGTTCGTGGGCTCATCCAAGAGGAGCACGTCCGGGTCCTGTATCAGGGCCGACGCGAGCAAGAGTCGCGCCTGCTGGCCGCCGGAAAAGCTTTTGAGCGGGCGCTCTTTGAAGGCTTCGGCTGCGCCCTTATTGGGTGCGAGGTTCACGACTTCTAACACCGCGTCAATGCGCGGGTCGATATCGTATACCTTTTCTTTGAAACACGATGCGAAAAATTGCCGAACCGTAAGGCCCAGCCCAGCGCGCGGCAGCACCTGTCGGGACAGAGCTATCGTCGTGCGTGGCGACACAAACACAGCACCATCGTCAGGCGTGTACGTGCCGTCAATGAGCCCAAATATAGTGCTCTTCCCTGCACCGTTCTGGCCCATAAGGGTAAGCTTCGCGCCACGCCGCACGGTGAAGTTCGCGCCTATCAACACGGGTTTTAGAGGCTCGTGCTCAAAGCTGACGTCTTTGAACGTGATCAGTCCGTCATTTCCTGCCATAGCTGTCAAGCTTACCCTATCCGGGCAGGTACGGCAATACGGCC